>PMJN01000451.1 GCA_003157445.1 Micrococcales bacterium | reverse complement strand
CTAGCAGGATCCCGCCTTTCAACACGAAGTCGTCGCGGAACTCAGTGCGGGTGAGCCTGTCGACGAATCGTTCGAGACCGTAGATGGTCAGGATCTCGCTAGTGGCTCGACCTCGCATGCGTGCAAGGGACTGCAGGTCGGAGTAGATCTTCGTCGCAGTGCTCACGTGAGGTACTCCAGTGCCTGGCGGATCGGTTGTTGTGCACGCGGGAGCCGAATAGCCATCTCCATAAGGTGAGCCGGCTGAGAGCCGCGGCGGCCCAGCCATGCCCGCAGGGCCTCGGTCGCGAGTTCATATCCCTCGGTTCCGCGTAGCCGGAAAGCGTCTGCGATGGATCGCTCGGGGCCGTACAAGCCGATGGTCTGGTCGCTTCCATCGATGATGATGATGTCTCGGCCCAGGTCGAACGTGGCCCGGTTGAACTGGTGCCACATCGCTGGGGCGGTGGTAATCGGCGCGCTCTGGCCGCGGGGGATCGCGATGTCGGTGCGCGCCGGGATCGCGTCGATCAGGCCGTGGCGGGCCAGGGCGCTTGCCAGGCAGATCGTTGCGTGCGGCGCGCGGATGGTGATCTCGAGGAGGTCGATATCCCCTGTGGGCGCGTCGGTGCGCCGATATAGGCCGCGGCTGATGGCCTCGATCTTGCCTGCATCGCGTAGCCGGTAAAGCGAACGGGCGTTGATCCCGGCTCGGGCAGCCTGGCTTTGCCGGAACGTGCCAGCGGGGAGTTGGTCGAGAGTGGGCATCGGGTCACCTCCTCGGTCGCCTAGTTTCTACTACAAGCAACTCTATCTGTAGCAGATAGTAGGCGCCAGTTCGTGGCCCGGCGATCGCGCGCTGCAACCTTGGAGTGCGTATGCCGAACGGGTGCAGTGTGCCAGCTCACACCCAGCCCGCAAACGAACCATGGCTGCGAAACGAAGGCGGCTCGAGCTGCACTTCATCTTTGCGATGGCCGTGGGTTGTTGCCACCACTCGCTCATGATCGGGCCAGGTGTCTGACACGTGCCGAAGTTTCAGTGGAAGGCGGCTTCAGGGTGCAGGACGCGCGGCGGCCTTCCCCCCAGTGCCGTCCTTCTGGTGCTCCTGCCATGCGGCGGCGTCTCCGAGTTCTTGCTGGGCGATCAGCGCAGGGCCCACAGCGGACGGTCGCCGGTGAGCAGCAGTGTTGCGCTCGTCGCTTGCAGCAGATTGGTGGATGTTGATTGTCAGCGCGAGGTCGCGTACATCGCCAACAGGGCAAGCTCGAGCTGCCGGTCGATATACTCCTGCAGCGTCATTCGGGGTGCAAGGTGCCAGTGCTTCAGGGCCCAGCTGTGAGCCGCCATCTTGAGGTTGTGCGTGACCAACTCGGCGTCGACCGGCCGGAACATCCCGCTCGCGATGCCGTCCTCCACCGCCTGTTGGAACGGCTCGGTCGTCTCGAGCTCGAGCCGGATGATCTCTTTCTGGCCCGACTCGGGCAGGGTCTGCGTCTCGCGGTAGGCGAGCAGGGCACCTTCGCGCTTCTCGTCGATGATGGTGCAGAAGGTCTGGAAGCCCTGACGCAGGCGATCCACGGGGTCGCCACCCGCACTGGCCATCGACTCCGGAACTCGCACACGGAACTCGTCGAGGATGTCGACGATGACCGACTGAAGCAGCTCCTCCTTTCCTCCGAAGTAGCTGTAGATCAGGCCTACGCTCATCTGAGCCTCATCGGCGACCGCCTGCATCGACATTCCGTGGTATCCGGTCACGATCATGACGCGAGTGGCCGCCTCGCGCACCTCGCGCCGCCGCCGTTCGATGCGTTCCTCCCGTGCCGGTCCGCGCGTGCCCCTTGAGCCCCTGGCCATCCCTGCAGTGCGTCGGCCCGGCTCAACCAACTGTTCTGCCCTCTGCGTGGTCTGCATCGAGATTCCTCCTGTCGGAAGGTCCTCCTGTCGGAAGGTCCTCCTGTCGGAGCCCCTGACTGTCGGAGCCCTTGACAACATCGTAGCGTTGAATCATAGTTCAGTGAATGTTCGTTCAATGAATATTCGTTCAAGTTTCGGCGGGGCACTCACTCGGCCGAACAGAGAGTCGGTTCCTGTGAGTCAGTTCGAAGATGTCGACTACACCGTCGAGGACACGACGGCCGTCATCACGATCAACCGTCCGCAGCGCTACAACGCATTCCGTGCCCGCACGGTCGACGAACTCATCAAGGCCTTCCGTCTCGCCTGGGCCGACCGCACGGTACAGGCCGTCATCCTCACCGGAGCGGGTGAGAAGGCGTTCTGTACCGGGGGCGACGTCAAGCAACGCGCCGAGACTGGCGACTACGGCCCGAGTGAGAGCGGCATGTTCGAGATCGGCAACCTACACAAGCTGATGCGCGACATCCCCAAGCCCGTCATCGCGGCGGTGAACGGCATCGCGGTCGGCGGCGGCCACGTGCTGCACGTCCTCTGCGACGTCTCCATCGCCAGCGAGACCGCCCGCTTCGGCCAGGCCGGCCCGAAGGTGGGCTCGTTCGACGCCGGTTTCGGCTCGGCCTACCTCGCCCGCGTCGTCGGCGAGAAGAAGGCCCGCGAGATGTGGTTCTGGTGCCGTCTGTATGACGCCGCCGAGGCCAAGGAGATGGGCCTGGTCAACAAGGTCGTCCCGGCCGATCAGCTGCTCCCCGAGGCAAAGTCCTGGGCGGCCGAGATCGCCGAAAAGAGCCCGACCGCCATCCGTTTCCTCAAGCAGTCGTTCAACGCCGACACCGACCACCAGGCCGGCCTGTCGAACCTCGCGATGTCGGCCCTCGATCTTTTCACCGCCTCGCCCGAGGGCCTCGAGGGCGCCGCAGCCTTCGCCGAGAAACGCACCCCCGACTTCAACCAGCACGTCAACTGGCACTGAGAGGCCGACATGGACTTCGCGCTCGACCCAGACATCGAGGACTACCGGCAAGAGCTGCGCCGGTTCGCCACCAAGAACCTCGCCCCCTACTACCAGAGCGACGACAAAGCGGGCAAGATGCGGCCGGAGCTGGTCCCTACCCTCGCTGGCATGGGTCTGACCGGGCTGCGCATCCCCGACGAGTTCGGCGGCCAGGGCGCGAGCGCGCTGCTAGCGGGCATCGCCGCCGAGGAGATCGGCCGAGCCGACTTCAACGCGTCATACATCATCATCGTCACGGCCCTAATCAGCGACGTGCTCGTGCGCAACGGCACCTCCGAGCAGCAGGCCAGCTGGCTTCCCGGGATCGCCGATGGCACCTCGATCCCGTGCCTGGCAGTGACCGAGCCGGGTCATGGCACCGACGCCGCGACCCTTGAGTTCAAGGCCGTCGAAAACGGCGACGGCTGGCTGCTCTATGGCGAGAAGACCTCAATCACCCTCGGCCTGTATGCGAACGCCGGGCTGGTGCTCGCCCGCACGGGTGGGCGGGGCGCCCGCGGCGTTAGCGCCTTCTACGTCAACCTGGATGACGAGCGCGTTACTCGGGCCGGGTTCGACGACTTCGGCGGGCGTTCCAACGGGCGGGCGTCACTGCATTTCGACGGAGTGCGGGTGACCCGCGCCGAGCTTGTCGGCGAGATCGGTGACGGCTTCGTCTCGGTCATGCAGGGCTTCGACTACTCGCGGGCCATCATCGGTCTGTGCTGCCTCGGCACCGCCCAGGCTGCTCTGGACGAGACCCTGCAGTGGGCCCGCGACCGGGTCACCTTCGGCAAGCCGATTGGCACCTTCCAGGGTGTCGCCTTTCCTCTCGCGGAGTGCGCCACGCACATGCGCGGTGCCCGCCTCGTGTGCCTTGAGGCTCTGTGGAAGAAGGACAACGACCTTGAGCACAGCGCCGAGGCCGCGATGGCCAAGTTCTGGGCGCCGAAGCTGTCCGCCGAGGTCATCCACCGCTGCTTGCTGACGTTCGGCCACCTCGGCTACGCGTCGGAGAGCCCGATGGGTCAGCGCCTGCGTGACGTCATCGGTCTGGAGATCGGTGACGGCACCGAGCAGGTCTCCAAGCTCGTCATCTCCCGCGCCCTGCTGGGCCGCGAGTTCGCCCCCTGATCGTCATCCGACCGTCATAGGACGACAGCACACACCCCGCCCGCCTCGTGAATGAGTCCTCGCATACCTGACCGAAAGGACCCCTGATGCGCCTCGAGAACAAGATTGCCCTGGTTACCGGCGCCGGAGCCGGCATCGGCCGGGCCATCGCCGAGAAGCTTGCCTCCGAAGGAGCTACCGTCGTCGTCACCGACGTCAACGGAGACGCCGCCGCCGCGGCTGCCGACGAGATCGGCAAAGGTGCCGTTTCGTACCAGGTCGACGTGACCGACAAAGCCGGCGTCGCGGCCGTGGTGGCCGACGTGCAGAGCCGGTTCGGTCGCATCGACGTTCTCGTGAACAACGCCGGTTGGGACAAGTCCGTCCCCTTCGTGGACTCCGAGCCCGACCTGTGGGATCGGGTCATCGGCATCAACTACGTCGGCGTGCTCAACACCTGCAAGGCGGTGTTGCCGATCATGTCTGTTCAGGGCAGCGGATCGGTGGTGAACCTGGGCTCGGATGCAGGTCGGGTCGGCTCGTCGGGCGAGGCCGTGTACTCCGGGGCCAAGGGTGCGGTCATCGCATTCTCCAAGGCCGCGGCCCGCGAGATGGCCCGTCACCAGATCAACATCAACGTCATCTGCCCCGGCCCGACCGACACCGCGCTGTTCGCATCGATGGGCGGCGACAGCGACAAGCTCCGCGAGGGCCTCACCCGCGCCATCCCGTTCCGCCGGCTCGGCACCCCTGCAGACGTAGCCAACGCCGTCTGCTTCTTTGCCTCGGACGAGGCCAACTTCATCACCGGACAGACCGTCAGCGTCAGTGGCGGACTCACGATGAGCTGACAGGAGATTCCGTCATGGCTTTCGAAACCATCCTCACGCCCGAGCTCATCGAGGCGTACACGCAGCAGGGCTACTGGACTGACCGCACCATCACCGACTACCTCGACGACGTCACTTCGCGCACCCCCGACAAGGTGGCATACGTCGACTCGCGCCGGCAGATCACTTTTGCCCAGCTGAGGGCCGAGGTGGACCGTTTCGCGGCCGGTCTGCTCGAGCTCGGGATCACCTCGGGGGATGTCGTCTCGTTCCAGGTCCCAAACTGGATCGAGTGGGTCGTCATACACCTCGGGGTGTCGCGCATCGGCGCGATCAGCAACCCCCTGATCCCCATCTACCGCGAGCGTGAGGTGGGCTTCATGGTGGGTCTGGCCGGCTCGCGTCTGGTTATCGTCCCGAGCAGCTTCCGGACGTTCTCGTACCCGGCGATGGTCGCGCGTCTGCGCAAGGACTGGCCGACCGTGCAGAACGTCATGGTCATTGACCGCCAGGGCGACGAGGGGGATCTCTCCTACGAGGAGTTCGTCGCCACGCCGGGTGAGGAGCGGCATTCGGCTGAGGCACTGGCCGCGCTACGGCCGGACCCCAACGATGTCACCCTGCTCATCTTCACCTCGGGCACGACTGGCGAGCCCAAGGGGGTCATGCACACGCACAACACCCTGGTCGCGGCTCTGCGTCCGCTGCCCGAGCGGCTTGGCATGACCGACCACACAGTCGTGCACATGGCCTCCACGCTGGCCCACCTGACCGGGCTGCTGTATGGCGCCCGCCTGCCGCTGAGCCTCGGCGCCACCGCCATCCTGCAGGATCTCTGGAATGCGGAGGTGTTTCTCGAGCTGGTCGAGCGGCACGGCGTCACCTACACCGCAGGAGCCACGCCCTTCCTGCACGACGTGGTGGCTGCTGTCGCCAAGACCGCGCGTGACCTCGGTTCGCTCGCGCTCTTCTGCTGCATGGGCGCTCCGATCCCGCGCGTCATGGTCACCGAGGCCCATCAGCTGCTGCCCAACCTCATCGTGCTCGGCGGGTGGGGGCAGACCGAGAACGCCCTGGTCACCCTCGGCATCCCTGGCGACCCGCTCGACAAGATCACCAAGACCGACGGCTTCCCGTGGTCGGGCATGCACATCCGGGTGGTCGACCTGGCGGGCGCGCCGCTGGAGTCGGGGCAGGAAGGCCGCCTCCACGTGCGCGGTCCCTCGCTCTTCGTGGGCTACGCCAAGCGGCTGGACGCGACCAGGGAGCAGTTCCACGACGGCTGGTTCGACACCGGCGACCTGGCCAGGATCGACGCCGACGGCTATGTCAGCCTGTCCGGGAGGACGAAGGACATCATCATCCGCGGTGGCGAGAACATCCCGGTGGTCTACGTCGAGAACACCCTGTACGAGAACCCGAAGCTTGCCTCGGTCGCGGTCGTCGGCATCCCCGACCCGCGCGTGCAGGAACGTGCCTGCGCCTGCGTGACCCTGGCCCCCGGGGTCACCGAGTTCACCTTCGAGGAGATGCAGGAGTTCCTGCGCGAGAAGGGGATGGCCAAGCAGTACTGGCCTGAGCGCCTCGAGGTGCTGGACGCGTTGCCGAGCACCCCGTCGGGCAAGATCCAGAAGTTCGCCCTGCGTGCCATCGTCGGGGACCAGGCGTGAGCCACGCCTACCTCGTCTCGGGGGTGCGCACCCCCTTCGGGCGCTACGGGGGAGCGTTGGCCTCTGTGCGCACCGACGACCTGGCCGCCCACGTGGTGCGGTCGGTGGTCGAGAGCCACTCTTCGGTGGACTGGGAGCGCCTCGATGACGTGATCCTGGGCTGCGCCAATCAGGCCGGTGAGGACAACCGCAACGTCGCCCGGATGGCGGCACTGCTGGCCGACCTCCCGGTGAGCGTTCCCGGGCTCACCGTCAACCGACTCTGCGGCTCCGGGCTCGACGCGGTGTCCGCTGCGGCCCGCGCCATCCGCGCCGGGGATGCCGACCTGATGATCGCCGGCGGCGTCGAGTCGATGACCCGCGCGCCGTTCGTCGTGCCCAAGGCGACCGCGGCATTTGCCCGTTCGGCGCAGATGTTCGACACGACGATCGGGTGGCGGCTGGTCAACCCGCGCATGGAGGCCGCCCACGGCACCCATTCGATGCCCGAGACCGCGCAGATCGTCGCCGATGAGTACGGCGTGAGTCGCAAGGACCAGGACGCTTTCGCGCTGCGTTCGCAGGAGCGCACGGCTCAGGCGATCGCCTCCGGCCGGATGGCGAGGGAGATCGCCCCCGTGAAGATCCCAGGACGTCAGGGTGAGATAGCCGTCGACGTCGACGAGCACCCACGCCCGGTGACACCCGAGAGCTTGGCGAGGCTCAAGCCGCTGTTCTCCGGCGGCAGCGTCACGGCGGGTAACGCATCGGGGGTCAACGACGGTGCGGCGGCTCTGCTTGTCGCATCCGAGGCCGCCGTCGGGCGGTATGGCCTCACGCCGATGGCGCGCGTGGTATCTGCCGTATCGGTGGGCGTCCCGCCGCGCACCATGGGGATGGGCCCAGAGCCGGCGACCCGCGCGCTGCTCGACCGCACCGGCCTGACGCTGGCCGACATCGACCTCATCGAGCTCAACGAGGCGTTCGCCTCGCAGTCGCTGGCCGTGTTGCGAGCCCTGGGCCTGCCCGACGACGCCGAACACGTCAACCCCCACGGCGGAGCCATCGCCCTCGGGCACCCGCTCGGGGCCAGTGGAGCCCGCCTCGCCCTCACCGCCGCCATCGAGCTGGCCGACCGTGGACTTCGCAGAGCAGTCGTGACCATGTGCGTCGGAGTCGGGCAGGGCGTCGCCATGCTCCTCGAAGCCCCGTGACCGGAAGGAATCACCATGAGTACTACTGAGCTAACGCTTGAGACCCTCCTGGTCAACACAGCTGGCGGCGTCGCTCTGGTGACCGTCAACCGCCCCGAGGTGCGCAACGCCCTGAGCCGGCAGGTCCTCGCCGACCTGCACCATGCTCTCGCCGACCTCCGTGACGACGATGCCGTCGGCGCGGTCGTGTTCACCGGTGCCGGGGAGAAGGCCTTCATCGCCGGCGCCGACATCAGCCAGGTGCGCAGCTACACGATGGCCACCGGCCTCGAGGGTGCGATGCAACGCGCCTTCGACGAGGTCGAGGCCTTCGAGAAACCCACTATCGCCGCCGTGAACGGGTTCGCACTCGGGGGCGGCTGCGAGCTCGCGATGGCGTGCGACATCCGCATCGCGTCCTCGACCGCGCGGTTCGGCCTGCCCGAGACCAACCTCTCGGTGCTGCCCGGCGCGGGCGGCACGCAGCGGCTCGCCCGCATCGTTGGGGTCGGCCGTGCGGTTGAGATGGTGCTCACCGGGCGGCTCGTCTCGGCCGTCGACGCCGAGCGGTACGGCTTGGTCACCTCGGTGGTCGAGCCCGGCGAGCTGCTCGACCAGGCACGGGCGACGGCGGCCTCCATCCTGACCAAGGGGCCGGTGGCCGTACGACTGGCGAAGCTGGTCATCCGGGCCGGCATGGACACCGACCTGCGCACCGGTCAGCTCATCGAGCGGCTCGCCCAGACGGTCCTGTACCAGACCGACGACAAGGTCGAGGGCACGAACGCCTTCCTGCAGAAGCGCCCCGCACAGTTCCAGGGGCGATGACGATGGCCGACATACAGACCGTCGCCGTCATCGGGTCGGGCGCCATGGGCGCGCACATCGGCATGGTCTGCGCCCTCGCCGGATGCCGGGTCACACTCGTCGACCTCAACGCCGACGCCCTGGGCGGTGCCCGCACCTCTCTCGAACAGTTCACCCAGCGATCGGTCGAGAAGAGCAAGCTCACGGCGCGCGAGCGGGCGTCGGCGTTCGACCGCCTCGCGTTCTCGACCGAGCTGGCGCCCGCCGTGGCCGAGGCCGACCTGGTCATCGAGGCCGTCATCGAGAAGCTTGACGTGAAGCGGGCGCTGTTCGCCGACCTCGACGAGCTCTGCCCGCCGCACACGATCCTGGCCAGCAACTCCTCGAGCCTGATGCCCTCGCAGCTGGCCGATGCCACCGCGCGCCCCGACCGGGTCGTGAACCTGCACTTCTTCAACCCTGCTTTGATCATGCGTTGCGTGGAGGTCGTACGCGGGCCGGCGACGAGCGACCAGACACAGGCCGCGGTGGTGGCGTTCGTGCACCGCATCGGCAAGGAGCCGGTCGTGCTCAAGAAGGAGATCCCGGGGTTCGTCGCCAACCGCATCCTCAACGCGGTGCGCGACGAGGCGATCTCCCTGCTCGAGGACGGCGTAGCCGATATCGCCGACATCGACCGGGCCTGTCGAACGGCCCTCGGCTACCCGATGGGGCCGTTCGAGCTCATGGACCTCACTGGCCTCGACATCGGTTACTACGTTAAGCGGGAGCGCTTCGAGCTCACCGGCGACCCGCGCGACCAACCCCAGCGCAGCCTCGCCGAGCTGGTGGAATCCGGGCGCCTCGGCCGCAAGACCGGTCACGGCTGGTACCGCTACGACGAGCACGGCAGCAAGGAAGAGCTCGACAACACGACGGAACACGACACTGTGAAGACTGACAACATGGCTGAGGAGATCTGATGGACCTGTCCCTGAACGAAGAGCAGCAGGCGTTCCGGGCGCTGGCCCGCGAATTCCTCGACAAAGAGGTCGTGCCCCATCGCGCAGCCTGGGACCGTGCCGAGCAGGTGGACACCACGCTCCTGCCGAAGCTCGCCGAGCTGGGTTTCTTCGGCCTGACGATCCCCGAGGAGTACGGCGGCGTCGGTGGCGACTACATCACCTACTGCCTTGGTATGGAGGAGCTCGGCCGGGCCGACTCGTCGGTGCGCGGCATCGTCTCGGTGTCGATGGGCCTGGTCGGCAAGTCGATCCTCGGCTACGGCACCGAGGAGCAGAAGCAGGACTGGCTGCGCAAGATCGCCACGGGTGAGTCGCTGGGCTGCTTCGGGCTCACCGAGCCCGACACAGGGTCGGATGCCGGGAACCTGCGGACCAAGGCCGTGCGCGACGCTGACGACTACGTCATCGACGGCCAGAAGATATTCATCACGAACGGCACCTGGGCCGACGTCTGCCTCCTCTTCGCCCGCACCGGCGGGTCGGGCCCCAAGGGTGTCTCCGCGTTTCTGGTGCCGACCAGCACACCGGGGTTCGAGCGCCGCGAGATCCACGGCAAGCTGGGGCTGCGCGGTCAGGCCACCTCCGAGATCTTCCTTACCGGGGTGCGGGTCCCGGTCTCGGCCCGGCTCGGCGAGGAAGGGCAGGGATTCACTATCGCCATGCACTCGCTCGACAAGGGCCGGGTGTCGGTGGGCGCCGGGTGCGTCGGCATCATCCAGGGCTGCCTCGAGGCCACCGTTGCCTACTCGAAAGAGCGCCAGCAGTTCGGCCGGCCGCTGGCATCTTTCCAGATGATCCAGGACATGATCGCCGAGATGTCGATCGACGCGGATGCCGCCCGCCTGCTGGTATGGCGGGCCGCCGACCTGATCGAGCGCGGTGAGCCGTTTGGGGTCGAGGCCTCGAAGGCCAAGTACTTCGCGTCCGAAGCCGCGGTCAAGGCGGCAAACCTCGCCATCCAGGCCTTTGGTGGGTACGGCTACGTTGACGAGTACCCGGTCCAGAAGTACATGCGTGACGCCCGCGTCATGACGCTCTACGAAGGCACCTCCCAGATCCAGAAGCTCCTCATCGGGCGCGCCGAGACCGGCGTCAGCGCCTTCCTCTGAAAGGACCATTGACGATGGCGACCAAGAACGCGCAGGCTCCGCTCGAGCTCTACGGCATCGACGCGCTCATCAACGAGGACGACCGCGCGATGCGCGATGCCGTCCGCGCGGTGATGGACGACAGGGTGCGTCCGCATATCGAGGCGTGGTACGAGTCGGGCACCGTGCCGGCCCGCGAGCTGGCCAAGGAGCTCGGCAGCCTCGGCCTGCTCGGCATGCACCTGCAGGGGTATGGCTGCGCGGGCACCAGCGCCACTGCCTACGGCCTGGCCTGCGTCGAGCTCGAGGCTGCCGACTCCGGCATCCGCTCGCTCGTGTCGGTGCAGGGATCGCTGGCGATGTTCGCGATCTGGAAGCACGGCTCGCAGGAGCAGAAGCAGCAGTGGCTGCCACCGATGGCCGCGGGTGAGGCGATCGGCTGCTTCGGCCTGACCGAGCCCGACTTCGGGTCGGACCCGGCCGGCATGCGCACGCGGGCCCGCCGGGACGGCTCCGACTGGGTGCTCGACGGCACGAAGATGTGGATCACCAACGGGTCGATCGCTGACGTGGCGGTCGTCTGGGCGCAGACCGACGACGGTATCCGCGGGTTCGTCGTGCCGACCGACACACCCGGGTTCTCGGCGCCGAAGATCACCAGCAAGATGTCGCTGCGTGCGTCGGTGACCTCCGAGCTCGTGCTGTCGGGGGTGCGCCTGCCCGAGTCGGCGGTGCTGCCGAACGTGCGCGGGCTGGGGGGGCCGCTGTCGTGCCTGAACGAGGCGCGCTTCGGCATCCTCTTCGGGGCTCTCGGCGCTGCGCGCGACTGCCTCACCACGACGATCGCCTACAGCCAGGACCGCCGGATCTTCGACAAGCCGCTGGCCGCCTACCAGGCGACCCAGCTCAAGCTGGCCGACATGACAGTGGCCCTCGGCAACGGGATGCTGCTCGCACTGCACTTGGGCAAGCTCAAGGACGCCCACCAGCTGCGCCCGGAGCAGGTCAGCCTTGGCAAGCTCAACAACGTACGCGAGTCGATCGCCATCGCGCGTCAGTGCCGAACCCTGTTGGGCGCCAACGGCATCACCCTCGAGTACCCGGTCATGCGGCACGCTAACAACCTCGAGTCGGTGCTCACCTACGAGGGCACGTCCGAGGTGCACCAGATGATCATCGGCCAGGCCATCACCGGTCACAGTGCCTTCCGCGGGTGAGCGCGGAGGCGGGCACCACGCAGGTCAGCAGGGCGTTACGCATCGTCGCAGATGCCGGGCTCGGTCACGGGGAACTCACCGAGGTCTCGGTCACCGAGATCGGCTCAGGCGAGCTGCTCCTGCGGGCCTCATACTCCAGCGTCAACTACAAGGACGCCTTGGCTGCGACGGGTCGGGGCAAGGTGGTGCGCCGCCTCCCGCTCATCGGCGGCATTGACGTGGTGGGGGAGGTCGTCGAGTCGGCTGATCCTGCATACCTGCCCGGCGACCAGGTCCTGGTGACCGGGTTTGGACTGAGTGAGGAACACGACGGCGGCTACGCGCAGTGGGTGCGTGTGCCGTCGGCGTGGGCGGTGCGACTGCCCGAAGGTCTGACCCCGTGGGAGTCGATGGCCCTCGGTACCGGGGGTCTGACCGCGGCACTCGCCATCCACCGACTCGAGGCCAACGGGCTGCGCCCCAGCCAGGGCCCGGTGGCCGTGACGGGGGCGACTGGCGGCGTTGCCAGTCTGGCGATTGGCATGCTCGCTCGCCTTGGATACGAGCCGGTTGCCCTGACCAGGCAACTCGACGCCGAGGTGTACCTGCGATCGATCGGGGCGGCGTCCGTCGAGCAGGTGCCGACGCCCGACGCCCCAGCTAAGCCGATGGAGAGTGCCCGTTGGGCCGGGGCTGTCGACTCCGTGGGTGGGCAGACCCTCGCGTGGCTGATCCGAACGATGCAGCGCGGGGGCAGTATCGCGGCCTTTGGCAACGCGGGCGGTCACGAGCTGCCCACCTCGGTACTGCCGTTCATTCTGCGCGCCGTAAACCTGCTCGGGATCAACACCGGGTACTTCGACGACGCTCTGCGACAACGGCTTTGGGCACGGATGGCGACCGACCTCAGGCCCGACCACCTCGACCGGATGACGAGCACCATCGGCTTCGACGAACTGCCGCAGGCGTTCAACGCGTTGCTCAAAGGAACGGTTCGGGGCCGCATCGTGGTCAACCTCGGCTGAGTGCCGTTGAAAGTGTGCGCCAAGTCTCGAAGGACTGCGCCGGTGATGACTATGAAGAAGGAACTGCCTTCGATAATGGCGTCGCCAGAAGGGCCCAGGCTCCTGCGATCGTCCGCGTTCGGCTGGGTGCCGGTGTGACGCTTGAGGGTGGGGATCTCACCCCGGCTTTGGCTGCAACTCTGAAGCACGCAGCATCAATGCCCAACCCGGTGTTTTACGAGCGCCAACGACGTAGAGCGTCGACCTGGAACGTGCCCCGGTTCGTGCGCAGCTACGACGAAACTCGCGACGGTGGCCTCATACTGCCCCGGGGACTGCTGGAAGCTCTTACGGATCTCATCGAACAGCTCGGGAGCTGTCTGGAGGTCACCGACCACCGCGTCGGCGGCGATTCAAAAGCATACACATTCTCCGCGACCCTCGACGATGGCCAACAGGCGGCCCGAAAGGCTCTGTCCACACACGACCTGGGAGTCCTGGTGGCTCCGCCAGAAGCGGGCAAGACCGTGATCGCGTGTGCCCTCACAGCCGACCACGCCACCTCAACGCTGATCCTGGTCGACCGCAAGGCTCTGGCTGACCAATGGCGCCGACGCATCAGTGAGTTGGCCCCCGGCTCGGCTGGACGATTTGACCGGCCCGGCCTCAGGAACGGTCGAGTTGCCCGTGACAATCGACTGGGGCCCAGGGTGTTCCTACGACCTAGGTGAGGACGCCGACCGCAGAGTCGTCTACGAACGCGTGCTGCGGGAAGCGGCCTCGACCGTCGAGGTGTGCAGGTATGTCAACGGACGGGTCCTGCTTGATGTGTGGGGTCGCCTGTGGTTGCCCCGGCGGGTGCGCGGTAACTGGGAAGAGTGCTTTCCGGAATTGGTGCGGGCGGCGTAGGGCGTGGACGAGCTGCAAGACCGACTGGCCCGGATCGGGTTGGGTAGCCTCGGCGAGTATGGTTTCGCTCTTGCGGGCGGCTACGCACTGCAGGCTCACGGCCTGGTGCAACGCGTGAGCGAGGACGTGGACCTCTTTACTGACCGCTGGGACGTGCAGGACTTCGCTCACGCGGTGGAGGTTGTGCGTAGGGCCTACGAGTAGGCCGGCATGGTCGTCATCGTGGCTCGACAAGCCGACACCTTCGCCTGGCTCCAGGTGACGGATCAGGAAAGTGACCAAGTCGCAATGGTGGACCTGGCGGCGGACTTCCGTGAGCGCGAGCCTGTCCAGCTGTCCATCGGTCCTGTGCTCGCGGAACGAGATGCCGTGGCGGCCAAGACGGCGGCGACGTTCAGCCGAGGCGAGGCTCGCGACTACCTTGACGTCGCCGGGATCCTGGCAAGCGGACACTATGGCCAAGAAGAGTTGATCGCTCTGGCTGCGCAGTCCGACGCTGGCTTCGACAGGGCGATCTTTGCGGAGGCTCTTGACGGCGTAGACCGCTTTGCCGACCGGGAGTTCGCTCGCTACGGGGCGGAGGTCGGGGAGATCGCTCGGGTTCGCGTGACCATGCGTGACTGGAGCAGAGTGCTGGAGGAAAAGGCAGACAGCCAGGCGGCGACCCCGCCTGATCGTCAATCTCCTCGCCTTGCTGGGCCTCTTCAGGATGTTGACTCTCCCGGGGAGCGTTCTTATCAGGGCGGCCCATGTCGCAGGGTGCCAGGGTCCAGCCGCCATGGGCATGGCCGCGATGTGGGATTCGATGGGCCGGCTCCTGCAGGCCCAAGGCGTTAACGGTGCCAGGCCCCAGTTCGGCGGACCCTGTCGGTGATCACCTTGGGTGCTGGGCTCTGGTCGGCACGACAGATACTCGTGAGAGGGGCTGCCTGTGGTTGTCGAGTCGTGATCAGTACCCGGACATTCGCATATACGTGATAAGCGCTGATGGTTATAAGGGGCCGGCTGGAATGTCGGTGGCCGAAAGTACGGGCGGTGCGAGACGCTGAGTCGCACATTTGATACTGAGGGGAGAGCGTGTGGGTGAAGTGCCTGGCGAGGCCGGTCTGGATCTCGCCTCTTTGCGGCTGGACGTCTACGAGAGTCGTGACGGGTGGTGGAACCCTGAGCATGACGTTGTGGTCCCGCCGCAGGACTGGGAATTCCTGGCGACCGGGCAGGCTTTTGTGACGCGCAGCGTCAAAGCCGCCGGTGTGTTCTGGCTGGCCTGGGCGCCTCGTAGTCGGACGCGAAAGCATCGTCGCTTGCTGGGGTTGTGGGCCCCAGCGGCTGCCATTCGGAGCGCGCAGCGGGCTGAGGCTGACACCGCCTCAGCGCGGGCAGTGAGGCGTGAAGCCGGGGCTCGCAGCCGGGCCCGGCAGGAGGCTCGCTACCAGGACGAGCTTGCTGCAGCCATCGTTGAGTACCTGCACTTCGCTGCCAGATATGAAGCCTTGGCGCAGACCATCGCTCGGTCGGCTGCCGAGCGCGCTGCTGTGGTGGGCAGCGGCCGGGTGGGGCGCACCCGCATCCTGGCGCTCGACGAACGCGCTGCGCTGGCGGCGCGAGCGCAGATCCGCCACGCACACACTGACTATGATGACCGGCTCGATGAACTCTCGGTTCTGGGGGAGGACGACGAACTCTATCGAGACATTAAGGCCCAAACCCATGATGCTGTCGATGTCTTCATCCACGCCCACCGACAACGGTTGTCCTGACCTCGAGCACCGGCGCTATTTGAAACCTCACTGAACGCGAACGGTGAATCCGCGTAAGACGGCACGAACCAGGCGGCGCCGTTGTCGACTGCGAGTGGATGGCGCCCTGATGACGTGTTGGAGAGCTCGCGGTGCGAAGGACGCGACTGACGGTTACGAACTCTGGGTGTTCGGTCGTTACCGGTGGTTGCCGCTGTGTGCTTAGTCGCTCACTCCAACGGTTTCCGGACGGTTGTGAGGATCAGTCGAGGGCCATTGGTGAGGATGTTGTCCGGTCGCGTTGCCTGGCGGCCAGTCACCTCCGGGTGCGGCTCAGCGGAACCGTCTGGATGCCGACATCTTGAGGGCCCCGTTGGCGCCGTCGAGGCTGAAGAACTCCGGATCCCAGCGTCCGCCGATCCATTCGCGTCGTACGTCGTGATCGGGATGCCGGGGGTCGGCCATTGCGTCGAGGAAGTCCGCGTAGCCGGGCCAGCCGCCCACGTCCTCGGGCGGACACGACCTTGTGCCTTCCAGGCAGCGGGACGTCGTCGAACCGGGGCCGGCCGCCAGGATCTGTTCGCCCACGATCTCGTGCTCCCAAGAGTCACCGAAGTCGTACTCGTAGATGAACCGATCGTCCTCTTCCGCCAGGGAACCGAGCTTTGACTTGCGTTCATCGTGGACGGGATCGCCAAGCACCGGGACATAGCCCGGCTCGGGCGAGCTGTACCGGATGTCGCTGATCTCAAACTGATGGAGATGGCTGTTCCACCAGCCCATGACGGCCTGGATATCGCCATGGACCCGGGACAGGGTGGCACCGCTGGGCACTTGAACGCGACGCCGGATGGGGGTTTCGACACCCAACAAGGTGATGGTGAGCTCGTGGACCGTGGAGACATGCGGACAGTATGTCGAGCTGCTCCGTCAAAGGGCCACAGGAATACTGGTGCAGCGTTCGCGGACGTCTGCGTGTGTGCGGGTGGCCCCTGGTGACTCAGCTGCGGTTGTACTCAGCCTGGTGGGAGCGGATGTTCGGGTGGACGGTTCCACCCGCAGGACCGACTGGCCGGTATTTGGGCTGACCCAACGTCCGAGTTTGCCGTGACCATGGTGGATCGATCGTATCAATAGTGATACGATCGATCCATGTCAAGGGGTTCTGCCATGGCTAGTCTCAGCCCTGTGGTCAGTGACCAGTGGGGGATGCTGACTGCTGCTCATGCCCGGCGTCTGGGAGTGTCTCGGGTTGATCTGAATCGCCTCGTAGAAGATGGCACGTTCGAGCCTGTATCTGGAGCGGCACGGGTATACCGGCTGACTGGCGTGCCGGACGATCCGGACCAGGACCCGGTGCGCGCGGCCTGGCTGCAACTCGGAAAGGGTCGGCTGTGGGAAGAACGGGTCCGTGACGTAGACGCCGTCGTCAGCCATCGCAGCGCCGCACATGTTCGGAGTCTGGGTGACCTGATCCCGCGGGTCCACGAGTTCTACGTTCCGACCCGTGTGAGGCTGCGACGGACCGACCTGAGGCTGCGGGTCCGGCCAAGGATTGCGCGAAGTGACTGGAGCCTGTCGGGCGGGCTGCCGGTCTGCACGATCGAGAAGATCGTGGCTGACCTTCTTGCCGACCACGAGGACGAGTCTGCCGTCGCGCAGATCGTCAGGGATGGGATCCGCGATGGGCTGCTTGGTCGCGACGATCTGGCGCGAGCGGCCGCACGGTATGGAGTCGATTATGGATATGGGTCGGCTAGCGAGTTCGCCGCGGTGCTGACGGGTAGACAGGAGTGAGGGTGGGACCTTCCGAGGCTGACGGCCCACAGGCCGGACCCCCTGTCTTCCCGTATGGGACGGCCGCGGCGTTCCGCACAGCTCTGCGGGACAGGTTCGCGGCGATCGCGAAGGACGATCCCCGGTACTCGTTAGATGAGCTGCAACGTCAGTTCGCCTACGACCGCGCGCTGGCCAGGCTGTTCACCGCGCCCGATGCCGACAGTTGGGTCCTCAAGGGTGCCGGCGCGTTGCTCGCCCGGCTGGAGCAGGCCAGGCATAGCAAGGACATTGATGTCTACTTCGCGGAGCAGTCCGCGGCAGTTTCAGATGCCACGGCGGCGTTGCGCACGGCCCTCGGTCGTGACCTCGGTGACTTTTTCGGGTTCGAGGTCACCAGGATCGTGGCGCTGCAGGAAGAGGCCAAGGGATCACGAGTTCACGTGCGGGCCACGCTCGGCGCCAAGACCTTCGCGGTCTTCCACATCGACGTCGTGGTCGGGACGGCGATGAGTGGAGAGCCCGACGTAGTTGCCCCGCTGACGCCGCTGCATATCGACGGTCTCGTCCGACCGTCATATCGTGCTTTCCCGCTACCCGATCACGTGGCTGACAAGTTTTGCGCGATCCTCGGCACCCACATCAGGGGCGAAACGGTGACCGGCAGCAGCCGGATCAAGGACCTGGTGGACATCGCCCTCATCGCCACTACTCAACCGATCTCGGGTCCCGCG
>PMJN01000296.1 GCA_003157445.1 Micrococcales bacterium | reverse complement strand
AGCTTGGCCCCGCCCTCCTTGTTCTTGACCTTGCGCACGAACTCGTCGACGTCACCGCCGTCGGCCTGGATCTGCTCGAGCATCGTGAGCACAGCCTGGTTGGCACCCCCGTGCAGGGGACCGAACAGCGCGTTGATTCCGGCAGAGACCGAGGCGAACAAGTTGGCGTGAGATGAACCGACCAGACGCACCGTCGACGTCGAGCAGTTCTGCTCGTGGTCAGCGTGCAGGATCAGCAGCTGGTCCAGCGCCTTGACCTTGACCGGGTCGAAGTCGTACGGCTCGGCCGGGAAGCCGAACGTCAGGCGCAGGAAGTTCTCCACCAGAGACAGGGAGTTGTCGGGGTACAGGAACGGCTGGCCAATGCTCTTCTTGTAGGCATAGGCCGCGATGGTCGGCAGCTTGGCCATCAAGCGGATCGTCGAGAGATCAACCTGGTCGGCGTCGAACGGGTCCAGGCTGTCCTGGTAGAACGTGGACAGCGCCGAGACCGCCGAGGAAAGCACCGGCATCGGGTGTGCGTCCCGCGGAAAGCCCTGGAAGAAGCTGCGCAGATCCTCGTGCAGCAGCGTGTGGCGGCGGATCCGCGCGTCGAAGTCAGCCAGTTCATCGGCTGTCGGGAGCTCGCCATAGATAAGCAGATGAGAAGTCTCCAGGAAAGTGGAGCTCTCGGCCAGCTGCTCGATCGGGTAACCGCGGTAGCGAAGAATGCCGGCGTCACCGTCGATGTAGGTGATCGCCGAGCGGCAGGAGGCGGTGTTGACGAAACCCGGGTCCAGTGTGACGCGGCCGCTGTCCTTCAGCAGAGTCGATATGTCGTAAGCGTCACTGCCCTCCGTTGCATGGAGCAACGGCCATTTCAGTTCCTTGTCGCCAATGCGCAGTGTCGCGTCGGTTGTGTCGATACTCATCAAGTACTAGACCTCCTTGTATCCCAGCTCCATTGCCGGGTCGTGCATTCCTCCGGCACGCTACTCCAGCGCACGGCCACACAAGACCTCGTATTCAAGGGTCGAACGCCATCAACCGCCCTGACTACAAGCCTCCAGACGCCTCACAGCAGAGTCGATACGTTCGTCAGTAGCGCTCAGCGCGATGCGCATATGGCGCCCACCCGCCGCGCCGTAGAAGCTGCCCGGGGCCACCAGGATGCCCAGGTCGGCCATCTGCGAAACCAGGGACCAGTCGCCATCAACCCGCGTTGAGCCGTCCGCGGTGGTCCAGAGGTACAAACCCGCCTCCGAGTGCTCAATTCGGTAGCCAGCACTGCCAAGTGCGCTCCTGAGCTGCTCTCGACGGATGCCATAACGCGCCCTCTGCTGGGCCACATGGGTGTCGTCGCCTAGGGCTGCGATCATCGCCTGCTGAACCGGCCAGGCCACCATCATCCCGGCGTGCTTGCGAATCTCCAGCAGCCGGCCGACCAAGGCCGGGTCACCGGCCACGAACGCGGCCCGATAGCCTGCCATGTTGCTCTGCTTGCTCAGCGAGTAGACGGCCAGAAGGCCATCGTGACTTCCCTCACACACCCGTGGGTCAAGGATGCTCGGGACCGACCCCGGGGTGGGCAGCTGCGACCCTTGTGCCGTCACATCGACTCGCCAGTCCAGCTCGGCATAGCACTCGTCGCTAGCCACGACCACTCCGTGCTGCCGCGCCCATCGCACCACCTCGCCGAGATGCTCGACGCCAAGCACCTGCCCGGTGGGATTGCTGGGACTGTTGACCCAGAGCAGTTTCGGGGTCGCCACGGCGCTCATCTCGCCAAGGTCGCTCAGGGTGGATATCAGTCGCGTCGAGGCGCCCGCCAGTCGGGCCCCCACGTCGTATGTCGGATAGGCCAGCGCCGGAAAGGCGACAACGTCACCGGGGCCGGCACCGAGCAGGGTCGGCAGCCAGGCCACCAGCTCTTTGCTGCCCACCGTCGGCAGCACGCCGTCAGGATTCACATCCGGAACGGCTCGACGCCTGGCAAACCACGCCGCAACACACTCGCGCAGGGCAGGGGTGCCCCACGTCTGCGGGTAGCCATGGGAATCTGCAGCCGCCTTGAGGGCAGCCTGGACAACATCGGGGGTGGGGTCCACCGGTGTTCCCACCGAGAGATCGACCAGTCCCTCAGCATAAGAACTCGCCCGCTCCTTGTACGGAGCCAGCGAGTCCCATGGAAACTGTGGAAGGCTATCCATCGTGCTCGGCGCAGCCATCGCCCTTAGTCGTGTTGACCTTCAAACCTACTCGTCGTGCTTCTGCGGCGGCAGGGCAGCGACCAGCGGGTGATCCTTGGGGATCTTGCCGAGCTTGGCGGCGCCGCCGGGGCTTCCCAGGTCGTCGAAGAACTCGACGTTGGCCTTGTAGAAGTCCTTCCACTGCTCGGGGGTGTCGTCTTCGTAGAAGATGGCCTCGACCGGGCAGACCGGTTCGCAGGCGCCACAGTCGACGCACTCGTCGGGGTGAATGTACAGCGTGCGCTCACCCTCATAGATACAGTCGACGGGGCATTCTTCGATACATGCCTTGTCCTTGACGTCGACGCAAGGTAGAGCGATGACATAGGTCATAGTGAAGGTCCTCCTGAAGGTCAACTGCAGACAACCCCTAGTATGCGCAGTCCCCGGACGGGGCGGTACCCGGGGCCGGTCAACCATAGAAATGCCATCGAAGGAAGTGACGCACCGCCATGACCGACCAAGACCCGCTCGAAGAACTCCAGCCCGGAATGCGTGCGGTGGTCCGCCACCGGATCGAGCACGGCGTTACGGACGCTTTGGGCGAGATTGTGGCCATAGACGCCGACACCGTCTCGGTCCAGACCCGACGGGGTCTGGAGAGGATCGACCGGGCCGCGGTCGTGGCAGCCAAGGAGGTTCCGCCCAGGCCCGTGCGTCGGGGCGCGCCACATCTGGCCATCTCGATGCACGACCTGGAGTCGGTCATGGTCGAAGGCTGGCCACCGCTGGAACGCGCATGGCTGGGCGACTGGCTCCTTCGGGCCGGAGCCAGGTTCACCAGAAGAGCCAATTCGGTTCTGCCGCTTGGTGATCCAGGTATGTCGCTTTCTGAGGCGATCGACCACTGCGAGAGCTGGCACGACCAGCGGGAGCTGCCTCCCCTGTTCGCCCTCTTTGGCCCGGAAGGCTTCGCCGTCGTTGAAGACCCGCTCGGCGCCGAACTGCTGGCGCGCGCCTACGAGCCGTTCGGCGCCACCGCGGTACTGACCGCCGCCACCGGGGCGCTGGCGCCGGAGATCCCCCACCCCTCAGAGGCAAGGGTACAACTCGAGTCAGCCCCTTCGCCTCAGTGGTGGGACGCCTGGGCCGCAGGTAGTGCAAGCAGCACCGACGTCACCCGTTCCACGGCCCGGGCCGTGATGTGTGGATCCCCAGATCAGCTGTTCGCCTCACTGGAGGTCGGCGGCGCTGTCGTCGGCGTGGCGCGAGTCGCCTTCGCGCAGGGCTGGGCCGGAGTTTTCGCACTGCATGTGACACCCGAGCATCGTCGCACCGGTGTCGCATTGCAGCTCATGGGCGCCCTTGGCGACGCGTCGCGTTCACGTGGCATACGGTCCATGTACCTGCAGGTGCTCAAGGACAGCTTGCCTGCCCGGGGCCTATACGAACGGCTCGGGTTCAGCACCCATCACGAGTACTGCTACGTCGGCAGCTGAACCACCAGGGCGCCGCGCAATGGCACCTCAAGGTGTCCATCGTTGGTCTCAGGAGCGCCAAGACACACGGTCTTGACCTAGCACCCCTGATGTTCGCGCGCCGTCATCGGACTCCTGCGGTGGAAACCGGTCGTTGAGGGTCGGGAGGACAGCCTTCCGCCTCGGTGGAAGGCTGTCCGTTCAATCCTGTTGGGCGATAACCAAGTCCGACGCTGTTTGGCAGTACCAGCAGTGAACCGCGGCAGGGCTATGGCGTGCCAGCTCGCGGCGATTTGGGAGTCTTGGCCCTGTCTGTGAAGCGCGAACCTGTTCACGTTACCTGCGGGTGAGCGGTTGGAATCCTGGTCATTCATGGCCGGGAGGATGTCAAGACAAGGTCTCGTAGCGTCCGCGGTAGTACACCAGAGCCGGCCCTGAATGCGGTGCGCTGGTAACCGCGACCACCTCGCCGACCACGATGCTGTGGTCGCCGGCCGGGTGCACAGCGGTGGTGCGGCACTCGAACGTCGACAGCGCCTCGTTCAACAGGGCCACCCCGGTCGCGCGACCATGATGGTGCGCAAGGCGATCGAGCTGGCCATGCAGTGGGCGCCCTCGTGTGGCGAGCCACTCAGCACCGGGCCTGTCGCGGCCGGACAACACGCTGACGCCCCAGACCCCTGCCTCAAGCACAGCGTCGTGGAAGCGCCCCTCACGTTCGATACAGGCCAGCAGCAACAAAGGCTCCAGCGAAACGGAGGTCAGCGCGCTCGCGGTCATGCCATGGTCTATGTCACGGGTCCGGGTGGTCAGCATGGTGACACCCGTCACAAAGCGACCCATTGCCCGCCGGAAGGTGTCGACGTCAGGGAGATCTGTGTCCTGCCCGCCGGGTGTGCCCTGGCTCATCCGCGACCCTGCGTTCGTGGCAGCCAGCCATTCAACAGACCCTTGACCGGCGACGCGCCGGGGGCGGCCGGCACAAGATGGCCCGCGACGGGGTCGAACTGCGCGAAACCCTCACGACCGCCCAGTCGGGCAGCGATGTGGTTGGACAACGCGTAGTAGCCGTCATAGACGGTGACCTGGGTCGCGTGCTGGGCCAGCGCTTGACTCTGCATCTCAACCAACCTCGGCTCCTCCACCACATGAGTGACAGTCTCATCCGCCACCACTGAGGGTGGATAAGGCTCATCCAGTTGCGGGACAACACAGTTCGATCTGTCGGAGATCACACTGTCATACAGCCACTCGCGGTCCTGGCAAGCCCAGCTGGCCGGTGTGAGGATACAGAACGCGGCCGGTACTGCCACCCCGCCGGCGCCGGCCTCAGCGGCCAGTGTCGACAGAGCGGACATGGTGAGCCGGTGAGTCTGGATATGGTCCGGATGTGAGTAGCCACCATGTGCGTCGTAGGTCACCACGACGTCGGGGCGCACTGCTCGGATATGAGCGGCCACCATGGCTGCGGCCTCGACGGGGTCGGCCCGGACGAAGGATTCCGGTTTCTCGGCACCGGGGTCGGCGGCCATACCCGAGTCGCGATACCGCGAGGCCACACCTCGCGCCGGATCCTCCCCCAGCACGCAGTGCCTGACCCCCAGCACCGACATGGCTGAGCGGAGCTCTTCCCTCCGCCACGGGCCCAGGGTGTCATCGCGGTCTGCGCCCAGATGGGCCAGCGGCACCGGGATCACCTCCCCCTCCTCTCCCAGGGTGCAGGTCAGAAGGTGTACGTCATGCTGGCGGGCGTAGTAGGCCATGGTCAGCCCCGTGCTGAGAGTCTCGTCATCAGGGTGTGCGTGAATGAAAAGCAGCCTGGCACGCCTGTTGGCCTCATCGGAGCGCAGGTCCTCACTCACCGAACGGACACCGTCGCCAGGTCGACCGTGCCGAAGAGTGCCTGGTTGTCGATGTAGTTCGCCACCCCGGCGCCGTGCACGAACACCGACCTCGAGTTGGTCAAAGCGATGGCAGCCACATTGGTCGCCAGGCTCTGGTCTAGGTCTGCCCATGCCTTCTCGCGAAGGGATGCGTCGGGGATCATCTCGGCGGCGTCGATCTTGGCATTGAACGCGGAGTCGGAGAACCGGCCGTAGTCCTGACCTGACGAGGTGGGGCTGAGGTTCACCCGAGAATCGAACAGCGACGGGATCACACTCGAGCCCGATGGCCACTGTGCGGACCCCACCGCCCACATCACGTCGTAGTTGTGGCTGTTCGCAAGGGAGGCGATGTTCGTAAAATAGTCCGTCTGGATGCCCACGAGGGTGACCGAGAACCCAGCGGCCTGCCATGTCTGTTGCAGCGCTGCCATGGCATTGTCCGCCGGGGAGCCCTTTCTGTAGGCCACGGTGATCTTGACCGGCAAGGCGAGCCCGGAGCCCGCCAAAAGCTTGTGTGCATTGGCTACATCACCGCGCGGCGGGACCTTCAGCGGGTTGAACCCGCGGTAGGCAGGCAGGGACTTGTTGATCATCGCGTAAGTGGCTTCTGCGGCGGAGGGTCCCCCCAGAGCGGTGACGTAGGCCGAACGGTTCGTAGCCATCGCCAGCGCCTGCCTGACCGAGACGTTGGCCATCAGCGGCCGGCTGAAGTTGGGCAGCAGGTAGTCCACGAACGGCCCGCGAGGGTTGGACGACCGGGCGGTGATCGCGGGGTTGGTAAGGATGTCGTTCTGCAGCACCTGGGGGGCGGAATCGGCTGTCACGGCAAACGAGTCCGACCCCGCATTCGTCATAATCCTGGCCAGGACGGTCTCGACCGGGATCCCCTCCCGGTAGACCAGCGTGTCCGGATGCGCCTTACGGATCGGGTCACTGGCGCCGCGCCACGCCGGGTTGCGCACAAACGTCGCACCCTTGGCTGGCTGCCATACTCCCTTGAGCATGTAGGGACCATCCGAGAAGATGTCGGTTGCCGACTGGGCACCACGATCCTTGTCCGAACGAACCGGGGCAAAGGCCGGCAGTGCCACCACTTGGTTGAAGTCGGGAACTGCCCTTGAGAGCTTGAACGTTATGCTCTGGCCGGAGCAGGTTACCGCCTGGTCAAATGCTGCCTGGCCGGTCTTTGTGTATGGGCCGCCATAGGAGCTGGAGCCGTCCGAGTTGGAGGCCACGTCCAGGAAGTCCATGGCGTAGGTCAGACCACCAGTGATCTGGGTGGTCGCGAAGGTGCGTGACACGCCGTACTTCACGTCGGCGCAGGTGACGGGCTTGCCGTCCTGCCAGGTGGCATCCTTGCGCAGGGTGAAGCTCCAGGTCTTCCCCCCGTCGGTAACCTTGCCGGTGTCCGTGGCTAGGTCAGGAGCCAGAGCCGGCAACGTGTCCTGACTGGTCGCCGGTGCCCACGCGGTCAGTGTCCGCTGGAATACCCGTCCCGCAAAAGCCATATCGGCTCCGACATTAAGCCGTTGTGGGTCCCAGGCGGCGACCGGACCTTGATTCAGGATGTACAGGGTCCGCCCTGCCTTTGGCGTGACCGCGGAGCCGGGATCCGCCCCAGCACCAGTCCCCGGCGAACACGACGCTGAGACCAAGATGAGGCCCAAGCCCACAACGGCAGCGACGCTGCCTCTTCTAACCCGCATCTGGTGGTAGCTCCTTTGAGTTGTCGGCCGATGACGCTGGTAGCCGACCCCTCTCGACGCTAGAAGAGCGTACGCTCCTCCGGGAAGTGACACGCAACTTGGTGCCCGGGCGCGACTTCAACACGCTGCGGAACCTCGGCAGCACACAAGTCCTCAGCCTTGGGGCAGCGGGTCCGGAACACGCAGCCCGACGGCGGGAACTGGGGGCTGGGAAGCTCGCCGTGAAGCAGGACGCGCTCACGGGTGGCAGCGCGGCGGGGATCTGGCACGGGCACTGCTGAGAGCAAGGCGTGCGTGTACGGATGCTGAGGCTTGGTGTAGAGCGTGTCCCGATCCGCGGTCTCCATGATCTTGCCCAGGTACATCACGATGACACGGTCGGAGATATGGCGCACGACCGAAAGGTCGTGAGCAACGAAGATGTAAGCAACCTTCTGCTCGTCTTGAATATCCTCAAGGAGGTTGATGACCTGCGCCTGAATGGAGACATCCAGAGCAGAAACCGGCTCGTCACACACAATCAGCTGCGGTTTGAGGGCGATGGCGCGGGCGACGCCGATCCGTTGGCGCTGCCCACCGGAGAACTCGTGCGGGTAGCGGTTGTAGTGCTCGGGGTTTAGCCCCACGCGCTCCATCAGATCCTGCACAGCCTTGCGAACGCCGCCCTCGGGCTTGATGCCCTGGATGTCATAAGGCGCGGCCACGATCTTGCCGACTGTGTGACGAGGGTTCAGTGAGCCGTAGGGGTCCTGGAAGATCATCTGCATCTCACGACGAAGACGTCGGAGCTCTGCGCCTTTGACGTGGGTCACGTCCTTGCCTTCGAACTCGATGCTGCCGCTGGTCGGCTCGAGCAGCCGCAGCAAGGTACGTCCGGCTGTTGACTTTCCGCAGCCGGACTCCCCCACCAGCCCGACCGTCTCACTGCGGCCGATGTCCAGGCTGATCCCGTCAACCGCCCTGACCGGGGCGTCAGCACGCGGGATAATACCCGGCTTCTTCTGCGTGAAGTACTTGCGCAGGTCCGTGACACGAAGAATTGTCTCTGGGTAGGCGCGCGCGGGGGGCTGCTCGACGGGTGTGGCGGCGGGGTCCATCGGTGTGTCAGTCACTGCGCTCATCGGTTCCTCCATCACGTCGTCTGGCCAGAGATCTGGGCGTAGAGCTCGGCACGTCGCGCGGCGGCGATGTGACAGCGGGCGCT
>PMJN01000477.1 GCA_003157445.1 Micrococcales bacterium | reverse complement strand
ACGTTCCGCGGCTCCGACAAGCGTGGCGGCGCCAACGGTGCGCGCATTCGTCTCGAGCCGCAGAACGGGTGGGAAGTCAACAACCCGACCGAATTGGCCAAGACGCTGTCGCCTTTGGAGGCGATCCAGAAGGAGTTCAACAGCTCACACGCCGGCGGGAAGCAGATCTCGCTTGCCGACCTGATCGTGCTGGGAGGGTGCGCGGCCATCGAGCGGGCTGCCAAGAGCGCCGGGCACGACATTCAGGTTCCCTTCACTCCTGGACGTACGGACGCATCTGCGGAACAGACCGACGTGGAGTCCTTCGCGGTGCTCGAGCCGACCGCGGACGGGTTCCGCAACTACCTCGCCCAGGGACACCAGCTCCCGGCGGAGCACCTGTTGATCGAGCGGGCGAACCTGCTGACGCTGAGCGCCCCCGAGATGACGGTCCTGCTCGGTGGCCTGCGGGTTCTGAACGCAAACGTCCAGCAATCCGAACTCGGTGTGTTCACCACCGCCCCTGAGTCGTTGACCAACGACTTCTTCGTGAANNTGGACCGGCAGCCGCGTCGACCTCGTCTTCGGGTCGAACTCCCAGCTCCGTGCACTTGCGGAGGTCTACGCCAGCGACGACGCGCAGGAGAAGTTCCTCGCCGACTTCGTCGCCGCGTGGAACAAGGTCATGAATCTCGATCGCTTCGACCTGCCCTGATCCCGATGTCCAGGTCGACCTCCGTCAGCCGACCTGGACATCCTCGCTCCGGTGATCGGTTTCCATTCCATCCAGTCACCGAACGAACCGGCGGGGCACTTGCGAGCTCGTGTCCATCCGGGTTGCTGAGTGGAAACCACCGGGTGTCCCCGGAGCTCACTTTCGTCCTCAGCCGCCACTGGCAACGCCTCAGACTCACCCTGAACCTCGACGACTTCACCGGCATCCAAATCAGTTGCTGCTGTCAGCGGCATCGCCCGCGGCAACTTTCGGCTCCTGCACCGCCTTTTCTCCCAGATCGACCGCATCATGAAGACAACGGGCTCAGCGGCGTCACCAACGAGCCCATCACCGCCGCCAGCAGCACTCATAATCGGTGAGCCGTAGGAAGCAGCGGCCATTCAGCACTTGCTTTCGACGCCATTTACCGCTGCGAGTCAAGCCACATCCTCAGAGGCCGTCAGGTCCTCGCCGATGATCCGTGACAACGACGTCTTACTGGTGCCGTTCGGGCCCATGAGAACGACGTTGGCAGGCTCCTCGCTGAATCGTGTGGGTAGGTTCCGTCGATTGGAGGGGGAACATGGTGGCGGGTCAGCATTTGTTCTCGATGTTCGAGGCGGCGTTGGGAATGGTGGCGCCGTGGCAGGTCACGTCGGTGGATTTCGACAAGGACGCCGGTGAGCAACAGCTCGGGTTGGGCTTCCCGCGGGGGTCACGGTTCCCCTGTCCGGTCCAGGGCTGTCGGCAGTCGGCGTGCGTGGTGCACGACACGTTGGACAAGCGACTTCTCGGGTGTCACCGACGTCGGGATGGACGAGACGTCGGCTCGCCGTGGCCAGGACTACGTGTCGATCTTCATGGACCTGGACCAGCCCACGCGAAACGCTGCCGGCTCGAGCCGGTCAAGGAGTTCGTCCGGATGGTCGAAGCCCACTGGGAGGGGATCATCGCCTGGCAGGAAAGCCGACTCAGCAACGGCTACTGGAGGAAACCAACTCCCTGGTCCAGGCAGCCAAACGCAGGGCTCGAGGCTACCGATCCAAGGACAAGATGATCACCATCATCTACCTCATCGCCGGCAAGTTCCCACTACCCGAAACCCACACAATCTAGCGAGGACCCCATTGGCACCTTCACCGACCCGGGGGCTGACGCCATCGAGAAGTGGCAGCCCATCAGGGCAGGTAGTAGCTGACGCCATTGACATCAAGGTGACCCACAGGAACCAACTGACGGGTTACCGCCGCCCACCTCGAGCCACCATGGATGATGGACGCGTTGTGAAGGGCCGCGCCGAACGGAGCGCCCCACACCCGGCTAAGGAGCGCGACATAGTGGGACTGATGGACAAGATCCGCGGCGAGTTCATCGACATCGTCGAATGGACCGATGACACCCGGGACACGATCGTCTGGCGCTTCCCTCGCCAAGAGAACGAGATCAAGATGAACGCCAAGCTGGTCGTCCGCGAGAGCCAGGTGGCGGTGTTCGTCAACGAGGGCACTATCGCCGATGTCTTCAAACCCGGCACCCACACCCTGGAGACACAGAACCTGCCTGTCCTGTCGACCCTCAAAGGCTGGAAGTACGGGTTCAACAGTCCATTCAAGGCCGAGGTCTACTTCGTCAGCACTCGGCAGTTCACAGACCTCAAGTGGGGCACCCAGAATCCCGCCATGATGCGAGACGCGGAGTTCGGGATGGTCCGCGTCCGCGCGTTCGGCACCTACTCGATCAAGGCGGGCGACCCCGCCGTTCTGCTCCGCGAGCTTGTCGGCACGGACCCTGAGTTCACCACCGAAGAGGTCGACGAGTTCGTCCGGCAGTCGGTCGTATCCCGCGTGGTGACCGCGCTGGCCACGTCCGGCGTGGCGGTGCTCGACCTCGCCGCGCACCAGAACGAGATCGCCACCCGCCTTGCCGGGATCATCAGTGAGGACCTCAACCTCATTGGCCTGCAGATGCCTCGCTTCATCATCGAGAACGTCTCACTGCCGCCCGAGGTCGAGGCCACGATGGACAAGCGCACCTCGATGGGCGTGCTCGACGACCTCGACCGGTTCACCAAGTTCCAGGCCGCCACGGCCATCACGCAGGCGGCTCAGAACCCTGGCGGCATCGCCGGCGTCGGCGTGGGGATCGGCGTCGGCGCGACCCTCGGCGCCCAGCTCGCCCAGGCCCTCCAGCCGGGCGCAGCCCTCCCGTCTGTCCCTGCTGCAGCATCCACCCCTGCTGAGGCATCGACAACGGCACCCGCCGGGCCGCCACCGTTGCCCACCGGCACCCAGTGGTATCTGGGACAGGACGGCAGGCAGATCGGCCCGTTGACCTCATCGGACATCAGAGCGCGGGTCGCTGCCGGCACCGGGACACCCGAGACCCTGGTCTGGCGTGCAGGCCTTGAAGCCTGGGCCCGCCTGGGCGATATGCCGGAACTGCAGGCAGTACAAAGCTCCACGCCACCTCCGTTGCCGGCATGACTGTCCTGGCGGGACAGGACGAGGCCGGACAAGACCAGGCTGGGCCGCACCAGTGCAAATGCCCGTCCTGTGGCGCTGCCCTCGAGTTCGCCCCCGGCACCGAAGGCATGGTCTGCCCGTACTGCCGAGCCAGGCTGGACCTCGATGTGCCTCAAGCCGGCAGTCCCAAGCAGGACTATGCGCAGTACCTGACGAAGGCGCGCACCGCTGTGACGATGCTGCCCCCGTTCAGTCTTTCGTGCCGCAACTGCGGGAGCGCGCAGCAGATGACGGCCATCGCCGGTCGTTGCCCATCGTGCCGCAGTCCGCTGGTCGTCAGCGACAACCTTGGCGGTCAACTCAAGAGTCCCGACGGTGTGGTGCCCTTCGTCATCGACAAGAACAAGGCCGCGGCATGCTTCCGGGAGTGGACCTCGTCGCGGTGGTTTGCCCCGTCAGCGCTGAAGAAAGTCGGCACCACCGAGTCGATGAACGGCAGCTATCTGCCCCACTGGGGCTTCGACGACCGCACCACGACTGATTACAGAGGCCAGCGCGGGGATCACTACTACACCACTGAGACCTTCACCACGCAGGAGAACGGTCAGACGGTCACCAACACCCGACAGGTGCAACACACCCGGTGGTCGCATGCCGAAGGACAGGTTTCCCGAGACTTCGTCGACATGCTCGCCACCGGTGTCAGCGCCCCGGATGCGGACGTGCTCGAAAGACTCGGACCGTGGTCGACCACCGCGGCGACCGGCTATCGGCCGGAGTACCTCGCCGGCTTCGACTCACCTCGCTACGACATCGACGCCAACGCCGGCTTCGCGTCGGCCAGGCAGGACATGGCCGCAGTGATCCAGGACGACTGCCGCGCCGACATCGGTGGCGACGAGCAACGGGTTGACGAGCTGAGCACCGCCGACCAGGACGTCCTGTTCCGGCTACTCCTCCTACCGTTGTGGATCGCGACGTACCTGACCGGCGGCAAGACCTTTCAGGTCTTCGTGAACGCCAACACCGGGGAGGTCATCGGCGAGCGGCCGTACAGCGCGGCCAAGATCGCCGCGGCGGCGGTCGCGGCCCTCGCGGCGATCACGACGGCCTATCTCCTTTACAGGACCAACGCCAGATAGCCCACCAGCGCGACGTTCGGAAACGGTCCCTATAGAGCAGTCTCGAGAATGCGATGGGTGTCCTTATCGCGGACCGCGATCTACACCACTGGTGCCTCTGGCAGATGGCACGCACCTACGCCTTGAAACGAGCTGAGAACCCAACTCATAGCGTGTTGTTATCTGATTTGTAACTCTGCGTTATGCTCTGGCGCACGAACGGCACTCCCGACTCGAAGGGACCTCACGGTCATGCGCAAAAAGTTCTCCCTCCTCGCCCTCGCTGTGGTCATCGCCACAACCCTCGCCGCCTGTGGCGGGAACAGTGCCGCGAGCTCATCAGAGCTCCAGCAGGTCAAGGATGCTGGCGTGCTGCGGGTCGGTACCGAGGGCACCTACTCCCCCTTCTCTTTCCATGACCCGAAAACCAACAAACTCGTCGGCTACGACGTCGAGGTCATCGCGGCCGTCGCTCACAAACTCGGCGTCAAGGTCGAATATGTCGAGACTCCCTGGGACGCGATCTTCGCGGGGTTGAATGCGAAGCGCTTCGATGTGGTCGCCAACCAGGTGACCAAGACCCAGCAACGCGCCGGGCTGTACGGCCTGAGCAACACGTACACCTTCTCCGAGGGTGTCATAGCCACTCGCGCGGACGACGGCTCGATCTCCTCACTGGCCGACCTTAAGGGCAAGAAGTCTGCACAGAGCCTGACCAGCAACTGGGCCGCCGTGGCCCAGGGCGCTGGCGCCAAGGTCGAGTCCGTCGAAGGCTTCACCCAGGCCGTCACCTTGCTCAAGCAGGGGCGGGTCGATGCGACCGTCAATGACAGCCTCGCCGTCCTCGACTACCAAAAGTCCACCAAAGACAAGTCGATAAAGATCGCGGGGACCACTGGCGATAAGTCCGATCAGGTCATCGCCACCCGCAAGGACTCCAACCTGGTCTCCGCGATCAACACGGCCCTGTCTAACCTGAGCAAAGACGGCACCCTGAAGAAGATTTCCTTGAAGTACTTCGACACCGACGTCTCGGTGGCGAAGTAGGACGTGCGCCACTCGAACAGCCGCGATGAGGTCCGGTGAACGGGCGGAACCTCATCCTCGACTCGTTGTGGCCGCTACTGCAGGCGACTCTTACCTTGACAATCCCACTGACGCTGATCAGCTTTGTCCTCGGACTGGCCGTAGCCCTGGCAGTCGCTCTGATGCGGCTCTCCAGCGTCCCTCTGGTCTCGGGGGTCGCCCGGGCCTTCGTCTCGATCATCCGCGGGACTCCGCTGCTACTGCAGCTCTTCATCATCTACTACGGTCTCCCGGCGCTCGGGCTGACCTTCGACCCGTTCCCAGCGGCCATTCTGGCATTCACGCTCAACGTCGGCGGGTACGGAGCGGAGGTCATCCGCTCCTCGATCCTGTCCGTGCCCAAAGGGCAGTGGGAGGCCGCGTCAACGGTCGGCATGCCCTACGTGACGACGTTGCGCCGGGTGGTCCTGCCGCAGGCCACCCGCACGGCGATCCCACCGCTGTCCAACACGCTCATCTCCCTGGTCAAAGACACCTCGCTTGCCTCCACGATTCAGGTGACCGAACTGCTTCGGGTTGCCCAGGAAGCGGCTGCCCCGACATACCAGTTCTTCGCGCTCTACGGCGTTGCCGCGGCGTACTACTGGGTGGTATGTCTCGTCCTCTCCTTCGGGCAAACGCGCCTTGAGGAACGACAGAACAGGTACGTGGCGATATGACCCAACCGCTCGGAACATCGACGGCGACCTCGGCACCCTCGCTGAGCCCAGCAGAAGGTGCCACCCCTGGGCGACCACTCGTGTCCGTACGGGGGCTGACCAAGACCTTCGGTGACCACCGAGTGCTCAGGTCCATTGACTTCGAGGTCCCTGTCGGCACAGTGACCGTCCTCATCGGCCCTTCGGGCTCAGGCAAGACGACCGTGCTCCGCTCACTGAATGTCCTGGAGACACCCGACACGGGCGTCATCCGGATCGGAGACGTCGAGGCAGACTTCTCGACCGCCGTGACCAAACGACAAATGAAGGCCCTCCGGGCCCAGAGCGGCATGGTCTTCCAGGCACACAACCTGTTCCCGCACATGAAGGTCCTGCAGAACATCACCGCTGGACCGATCCTCGTCCAACACCGCAATCAGGCCGACGCCGACAGCGACGCTATGCAGTTGCTGCGAATCGTCGGGCTCGCCGAGAAAGCCGACCAGTACCCCTACCAACTCTCCGGCGGCCAGCAGCAACGTGTCGGGATCGCCCGAGCTCTGGCGATCAAACCCCATCTCATGCTCTTCGACGAGCCAACATCGTCCCTTGACCCCGAGCTCGTCGGCGAAGTCCTCGAAGCGATGAAAGACCTAGCCACGCAGGGCTGGACGATGGTCGTGGTGACGCATGAGATCCGCTTCGCCCAACAGGTCGCCGACCAGGTGCTCTTCATGGACGACGGCATCATCGTCGAGCGAGGCACCCCGGCACAGGTGCTCACGACTCCCTCCAGCCAGCGAGCCCGCCAGTTCCTGCGCCGTCTCCTGGACCCCATCTGAGCCGGACCTGGCCCCGGCCCAGAAAATCACTGGATGGACGATGCCGACTGATCCCTGTCCAATACCACCAGAGCAGGCGCCGCACCGCTATGCCGTCGTGCTGGGACTGCGGCGACGATGCAGTGCCGGCCTGGAATCCCCCGGAACATCGGTGCGGATCGTGGACGAATCCGGCAACGACGTCGGACCGGGAATCAGACAGCCCCTCGTTTCCTAGTGATCCAGGCACCGGCACACATATGGCTTCAGTCCGGAGACCAGGTCGGTCTCGCTCGGTAGAGAGTTGGCGATGCCTCGGACGGCTACACCGAGGCTCGGATACATGGTGCCCGCCCAAATATGTCCGAAATAGCCCAATTCTGAATTGAACCGATGGCTCATTTTCATTGCGAGTAGAGTCCAGGCGTGTCCGCCGCCGAGAGCCAGCAATCGGTAGAGGCAGGCACCACGGGGATGAAGAGTTGCACAAACCTCTGCAACGCCCTGCACCTTCAAAGACTTAGGAGTTCACAGTGACAACACCGAGCACCAACCCAGCGGCCAAGGGCGAGACCGAGGCTGCGGCCAAGAGCGAGACCAAGCCCGCAACCGTCGCCGCGGCCAAGCGCGCGACCCTCAATGCGGCCTTCATTGCGGCCAAGCCCCCGACCAAGCGCGCGACCAAGGCCGCGACCGTCACTGCGCCCAAGCCCCCGACCGTCACTGCGGCATTCATGCCGGCCAAGCCCGCAACCGTCACTGCGCCCAAGCCCCCGACCGAGATACCTGCCCTGTCGCAGAAGTCTCGGGCGCAGTTGGTCTCCGGCCTTCAGCAAGGTCAGCAACTGTGCATTGACGCTGCCCAGACCTGGGTCAACGCTTTCTCTACGCTTCCCGTGATCGACCTTCCCAAGATTCCTGGCGTCCCCGACATCAGGGACGTGCAAGCGGCGACCAAGTTCACCTTAGATATTGCCGCTGACCTGCTCACCGCTCAGCGTGAATTCGCTGTCCAACTGACGAATGCTCTCTTGCCTGCGAAGACAGCCTGACTCGCATCAGGGCTTCAAGCCCACGCGGCATCAATCGCCCATTCCCAAGTGCTTCGCTACTTGGTGCACCAAGGATTACCAGTGGGCTCAACCACCTCGGCTGGCTGCGCCGGCTCACCCATAGTGGGCGCGACCTGGTCGCAGACCTGCTTGCCGACGACAGGACAATCGAACGGCTTGAGGAGGGCCAGGTATTCGGCGCAGAGTGGCTGCGCACCCTTGGCTCAGTGCCCAACGAATACCTCTACTACTACTACTTCAACTGTGATGCCGTGCGGGCAATCCTTGCGGTCGACCAATCACGCGGGGAGTTCCTAGGCAGTCAGCAGCCAGCGTTCTATACCAGGACGCTCCAGGAGCCAACCACGGCACTGACTCTGTGGCACTCTGTGCGCCAGGGGCGCGAGGCGACGTTTATGAAGGAGGCGCGACCGGAAGAGCACTCCCGTCCGGACCTTGCTGGCGGTGGCTACGAACGGGTTTGCTCTGGACCTGATGACGGCCATCGCCCGGAACCACCAGGCGACGATGATCCTCAATGTCCCAATGGTTCCACGGTGCAAGGGATGCCCGAAGACTCCGTCGTCGAGGTACCTTGTGTGATTGATGCGGAGGGCGTCCACCCGCTGAGCGTATCTGCGCCCACGGGCGACCAACTAGGCCTGATGCAGCAGATGAAGACGGCGGAGCGACTCACGATAGAGGCTGCCATGGACCAGCGCCCCAACTTCGCCCTCAAAGCACTCGCGCTGCATCCGCTCGCCGACTCCGTCACAGTCGCGCGCGAGCTGTCAGCGCCTACCGCAGGCAACCCCAGAGCTGTTCGCCATCCGACCGCCGGGGCGGCTCATGGCAGCCCACATCGGCTGACTCCTGGCTCCGGCTGAACGACTTCGCCTATCCCCTGGAGGGGAAGGCTCTCAAAGCTCTCAGGCGTCAAATATCGTGGTCCCGCTGATCGCGCCGACCTTGTGCCAGGTGCCGTCGGCCGCGGACTCCTCTGCAGCGCCGGAGACGCACGCGGCGGACCATCCATTGGCTGCCGACAGGGCAAGCTGTTTGCCACTGGTCACGGACTCCAGGAAGAGCCGGGCCTCGATGGTCTTAAGGTCGTCGAATCCCATCGAGATACCGGCGCCCGGCTGAAAGCTCGGCGCGCAGATCGAGACGACGTCGGGGTCGGGGTGGTTGAGCACGTCGTTGTAGTCGAGCGTCCAGCTCTCGTAGCCAAGCACCTCGGCGGCGGGGTGACACATCGCCGGACCAAGCGCGATCTTGACCATTCATCTCTCGACTTCAATCGGGCACCCAGGTGAAACAGGGTCGGCGAGCGAAGGTTCCCCGCGCCCGCCCACCCGCGGTTCCGACGTACCCTCAACCGACAACGACCGAGGAGTCGTTCGAGTAGAACGCGGGCCTATCGATCATCTCGATCGCGACGGTTCCGGCGTCCCCCATGAGTGCCTTGACGCCAGCGTCGCACACGACGGCGGCGGCGTACCCGTCCCAGCTGGACGGGCCCGAGGCCTCGCCGATCTCCACGGACCTGATCCAGGCCTGAAGCTCGGTAGTGAACGCGCCGTCAAACCGGTCGATGTGGCTGGTCGCCACCTCGTTGTGGTGTCCGTGGCTGTCCCGGCGCTCGATCTTGTTCTGGTCGGCCAGCGAGACGGTCCCGGTCTCGGCCACGGCCTCGCAGCGGATGTCGTAGCCATACTGGATGTTGACGAATACCTCGTCGTCGACCCGGACGCCGGACTCGGACTCCAGGATCAGAATGAGCGGGTCCTGCAAGTGCGGAAACCTATTCCGGGTCTTCTTGGGCCGGTCCACACGCGCCGTGACGAACTCTTCGCCTAGAAGCCACCGCATGGTGTCGACCTCGTGAATCGCCGTGTCGGTGATTGCCATGTCAGCTGTGTAGATCTGTGGCACGGTGGGGTTGCGGTGAGCGCAGTGGACCATCAGCGGCTCGCCGATCTCGCCGCTGTCCAGAACGGCCTTCATCTGGCGGTAGCTCTGGTCGTAACGGCGCATGAAACCGACCTGCGCCAACAGGCGTCCTGCCTTCTCCTCGGCCGCCATGATGCGAAGACACGCTGCTGCCGTCGGGGCCAGGGGCTTCTCACAGAACACCGGCTTGCCCGCCTCGATCGCCGCAAGGACCGACTCCTCGTGAGCCGGACCGAGGCTCGTCACCATGATGGCGTCAACTTCCTCGGCACCGATCAGGCTCGCTCCCTCGGAGTAAACCGTCGCCCCAAGGGGTTCAGCCACCGCTTTGGCTCGCGTCAGGTCAAGGTCGCAGACCGCGACGACCTTACCGCCGGACAGTACGTTCGTGATGCGCGCGATATGGGCCTGGCCCATCCCGCCCAGACCGATGATGCCAATCCTGACCGTCATGTCAGTTCCTCTCCGCGGTTGCCGCTGCCCGAGCACCCAGGTTGCACTCGGCCAGGTATTGACGCGTAGCGATGGCGTTGGGAAGTGGGAAGTCGAACTCGACGGGGTACAGATCCTGCTCGACGACGACGATGATCTCCCGGTCCAGGCCCGCCAGCGCGTCGACCAAGGCCTTCATCTCGGGCTGGCCCGCTGGCGGCGTGACGCTTGCACCCCGGGCGATGGCTTCACCGAAGGGCCAGTCCTTCTCGTGCGCTTGCCTGACCAGGTCGGGGTCCATCGCCTTGATGTGCACGAACCCGATGCGCTGCGGGTAGTCGCGCACGATGTTGATGGGGTCCTCGCCGCCGTACACGATGTGGCCGGTGTCCAAACAGAAGGACACGTATTCCGGGTCGGTGTCGGCGAAGAACCGGTCGATGTCCGTGCGGGTCTCAATGTGGGAGTCACCGTGGGGGTGCACCACCATCGTGACGCCGTACTCATCCTTGAGGATCTTGCCGAGCTTGGTGGCGTTGCTTGTGTAGAGCTGCCACTGTTCCTCCGACAGCACCCGCTCGTCGGTGAACTCCCAAGTTTTGTCCGAGCGGAACATCGGCGGCAGGTAGACCAGGAACTTGGCACCGACAGCCTTCAAGACCGCAGCGTTGCGACGCATCTCGAACTCGGTGTTAGCCCACTCCTGCTCCTTGTGAAGGATGCCGAACTGGGTGCCGGCCACGACCGTCAGACCACGCTTGGACACCTCCGCATGAAGTCTGGCCGGGTCGGTGGGGAAGTATCCGAACGGACCGGTCTCGATGTACTTGTAGCCTGCCGCCGCCATCTGGTCCAAGGTGGTCTCCCAGTCGATCTGTTTCTCATCCGAGGGGAACCACACGCCCCAGGAATCGGGTGCGGTCCCGACAACGAGCTTCTTGTACCGCGGATCAGGATTCCGGGACAGGTCCTGAACCTGAACAGATGTCTGCGTCATTGCATCGATCTCTCTATGTGATGTGGTGTGCGGTCCAGTTCAGTTGTTGCCAGGAAAGTTCATACTCGGGCCGGCCAGAGTCTCCTCGTGGGGCCACCGGGTCGTGACGACCTTCGCTCGGGAGTAGAAGCGCAGGCCCTCGGAGCCCTGGGCGGTTGTGGTCGCCGAAAGGTGAGTCCTCCCAGCCACCGAACGAGAAGTACCCACGGGTACCGGGATCGGCACGTTGATGCCGACCATCTCGGCCTCGTCCACCGTTGAGGCGTCGCCCAAGGTGAGCTGGGCGCTCACCTCGCCGGTGGGGGGGTTGTAGGTCGGCTGGGTCCGGCCGGTGGTGCCATCGGTCTGCACCCCGTTGATCCAGTGCTTGACCGTCCGGGTCGTCGTCGCATCGACGGCGGCGTGGTTCGTCTCTTGAACAATCGTCATCATCGTTCTCGCTTTCTGAGGTCTCAATGTCACAGGAGTGGC
>PMJN01000029.1 GCA_003157445.1 Micrococcales bacterium | reverse complement strand
CATGGGTGTGCAGTTCGCCACACCCGACAAGAATGACTCGATCGTGGCGGTGGCACGCAACGCCGATCGCGGTATCGAAGTCGTGCTCGACATCGTGGCCGGTCACGAAGAGAGCAGGTCGGTGGTGCCAACTGATCCCGATGTCTCAGTTAATACTGACAATTCTGGTGAAGACGAGACGGGCGACCGTAGCGTAACGTTTGACCACAATGCAGATAACAGTGCGGATGACAACGCAGGAGGCAGCGAGTGAGCACTCTTGGCCAAACCGGCACCGCGGTACGCGCTGACGGTCTACCCGGCTCCAACCAGACGGCCGGAGCCGGCGTCCTTCCCCCCGGCGAACGCCTTGTCTCACCTCGTCGGGTCAGGCTCAGCGTTTCGCGTGTCGACCCATGGACGGTCATGAAGCTGTCCTTCCTGCTGTCGGTTGCCGTCGGCATCGCTATGGTCGTCATGATTGTGGTGCTGTGGCTGACACTGTCCAGCATGGGTGTGTTCACAGACTTGAGCCGAACCGTGGAGGGTGTCTTAAACACCACCAGTGGCCCGAAGTTCGATCTCATGAACTATGTCGGGTTGGGCCGTGTGCTCTCACTGGCGGTCGTCATCGCGGTCATAGACGTCCTCTTGATCACTGCGATCTCGACGCTGATGGCCTTCCTCTACAACGTCTGCTCGAGCCTTGTAGGCGGTCTGCAAGTTACGCTGACCGACGACTGAAAGTCTTGCGTAGGGCGGTAATCGAGAGGTATCAGAGGGGCCGTTTTGCAGGGGACGACACGGGTGGGGTAACGTCGGGCGTCGCGCGCCTGTGACTCACGACTTTAGGGTCGGGCGCGCTGGAGATGGCGAACGGGCCTATAGCTCAGACGGTTAGAGCGCTTCCCTGATAAGGAAGAGGTCAGAGGTTCAAGTCCTCTTAGGCCCACCACCTTCTCCTGTCTTCCGGTGACGGACGACGAGCGGCACAATGGCTGTGCACGATGAGTTTCACGACCTGCACGATGACTGCACGAAGGAGCATCGGTCATGAAGAAGATCCTGTTGCTGATCGCCGCCGTTGTTGGCGTCCTCGCCATCCAGAAGAAGTTCAAGGACCAGCGGGCCGAACAGGACCTGTGGGCTGAGGCGACGGACAAGGTTTAGGCTGGATTAAGTACAGCCGAACGACTGCTTCGGTTGGTCTAGCACCACTGGACGCCCCTCGGGGACATAGCTCAATTGGTAGAGCGCCTGCTTTGCAAGCAGGAGGTCCGGGGTTCGATTCCCCGTGTCTCCACACCGGAAACGGCCAGGTCAGAGGCACAAACTCTGACCTGGCCGTTTCTAATCTGGGGGATGCCAAACCCAACGTGCCATCTACGTGCCACTACACAGCTAGATCAGTCGCTTCGGCGATTCCATCCCCGTCTTGGTCATGCTCGGAACTGGGCTCCTCGGTGGCGTCCTCCGTCGCTTCAATGAGCAGGTCAAGGGCGTCGGCTATCGCACGGTCCGCACCCGAACTGGCGTGCTGGTAGATCAGCGCCGCCCGGGGGCTGTCATGCCCCATCCTCGTCATCAGGTCACGAAGGCTAGTGCCGGTCTGCGCCGCCAGTGTGTTGCCGGTGTGCCTGAGATCATGGAAATGCAGCCCTGGGAATCCGAGCGCCTTGCACGTCTCGCTCCACCGGGTGCCGGTGCGGAAGTTAGATCGCCGGAGCACTCCACCTTTCGCCCCGGTGAAGATCAAGGCTTTGTCTCCGGGTGAGGTGAAGTTGGCTAGGTGATTCTGTAAGTAGGGGACCACGAGTGCCGGGATGCTCACAGTGCGTACCCCGGCTCGGGATTTCGTTGGCCCCACCACGAGGACCGATCCATTGATCTCGCTGTAGGCCTTCGTGACGCTGACGGACCTCGCAGCTAGGTCGACGTCATCCCGCAGCAGGGCGATTGCCTCCCCCCAGCGCAGACACGCGAATGTCGTCAGCACGATCATTGCCCCGTAACGCTCGGGGACGGACTTGGCGAGCGTTAGTACCTGGGCGATGGTGAGTACTGGTCTTTCCGGGTTGTTCTCCTTGTCGGCTCCCGGGATGCGGCAGGGGTTTATTCGAATCAACTCGTCCTCGCGGACGGCGGTGTTGAGGACGGCGCGCAGCAGGCGGTATGCCTTGGCGGCCATGACGTCTGAGGACTTCTGGGCCAATTTAGCTCGCCAACTGCGAACCATTGGTGTGGAGAGTCGCCCGATTTCCACCTCACCGAGGTACGGAGCGATGTGGAGCCGCAGTAGAAGGCTGTATAGCTCCACGGTTCGAGGTCTTAGCTTAGGTCGCTCCTGTATCCACATCCGCGCGTAGTCCTCGAGCAGGACTTTTCCGTGGTCGGGGTTAATCCACTCACCACGGATCATCTGCGCTTCAGCGAAGGTTAGCCAGCGCCGCGCCTCGTCCTTGCGTGAGAATGTTCGGGGGGCGGCTCGCATCCGCCCATCCGGGCCCAGGTAGCGAACCTGAAACCGGCCGGAAGGAAGTTTGCGAATGCTCCCGAATTGACGCCGATGTTGAGTCACTAGGCCGCGCTCCTGAGTTCATGCCAGACCGATGACGACGTGAGCGGTTCGACCCGGCCGGCTGCGATAGGTGCCGCCAGGTCGCCTGGGTCGATACGGACGCTTCGCCCGAGTCGGTAGAACACAATCCGACGTTCGGCGATAAGGCGGCGAACGTAACGCGCGCTCATGCAAATTCGGGCGGCGGCCTGCTCGACGGTGAGCAGCTCAACGGGGTGGCCAGCGAGCGGGCTTGATGTGGTCGTCATTGGGTTCCTGTCGCTGGGGTGTTGAGGCACTGCCTGGTCGTAGTCGGTTCCGCGGTTACCGAACGGCTGTCTGCAAGCCCAATCGGGCCCTTTGTGCTCACGGTGACATTTCCGATCGGTTGTCCACAGGCCCCGCTCCGCCCTTCTCGCTCACGGGTGCACTGCCGAAGCGCTGTCCACAGGACTCGCTGACCCAATTCGTTCCGGTGTCGAACGGCTATCCACAGGTTGACCCCTCCTCGCGGTCGAGGTCGTCGGTGCTGGCGGTGGGTGCGTCGTTGAGCCAGGCGTGGAAGCGGTCCTTGGGGATGACCCACCGGTTGCCGATCTTCTTGGACGGGATCTCGCCGGTCCGGACCATGGCATATGTGTTGCCGCGTGACAGGGATAGGAGGTGTGAGACTTCCGCGACGGTGTAGACGGCGCGGTTCTCGGTGAGCTGAATGGCGTTGGTACTCAACGGTTCTCCTTGGTCGGGGCGCTGCTGTGGTGCCGAGGTGTTGGGGGTAGCGGTAGCGGCGGTCGGTGACGTCAAAGGGCCTCCTAGGTGCGTTTTCGGGTCTGGGGCGCCGTGCCCGCTACCCGCTACCTCTGGACGTTGGTGCAGGTCAGGTCCGGTATGGCAGGTAGCAGGGCGGGTAGCGGTGCCGCTACCTGCCGGTGTTGCGCTACCTACCCATCACCGTTACCGGCAGCGTGGGTCTCGGCGTTGTGGTGGGTGGCGTTCAGGCAGGGAGTGCAGAGGCCGTACGCCAGGATCAGCGGGCCGACCGCGACGGTGCAGCCGTACAGTTCTTGGCCGGGGGCCCGGCAGCGGTCGCAGGTATCGTCCTCGGTCGGGGAGGGGTCCAGGGTCGAGGTGCAGGCGGAGCAGACAAGGCGACCCGGTGCCCACACGGCGGCGTGTATGAGTGTCGGGCTGTCGCCTAGGTGGGGGCAGTGGTGGACCTGCCCGGAGGTGATGGCTAGCGCCACGTTCAGGAGTTGAAGGCGGGTCCACATGCTCGCTGTGGTCTGGACGGGAGTTCCTTCGGTGTAGGCCAGGGCGTGAACGAAGGACCGGGCGTGGTTGGTCGCGGCGGACAGTTGGTCGAGAAGGGCGGTTTCAGCGGGGCTGGGCATGGCGGTGGGGTGTTCCTTTCGATGGGGGCTGGGCCGCAAGGCGCTGAACCAGTGGGCGCGTTTGGGCGGCGTTCTTGTTTCGGCCGGTCGGGTTGGTTGCAGAGAGGCGGCGGGGTGCCGCAATATCCGCAGAAACCGCAGAACTCAGAGTTGTGCGGGTTGTGCGGTTTCTGCGGCGTGAGGGTGGACGTCGTAGCGCGCTGACGCCGGGCGTCCAGGCCCCGCGGGTGGGGCGGGCTGGCGGCGTATCCATCCGTGGTCTGCGAGCAGGGCTAGGGGTGGGTCAAGGTCCGCGGCTTTGGCGAATCGCGAACGGGATAGGCCGGTGAAGGCGTCGCGCCGGGTGAAGGTGTCCGCGCCGGTGCGGGTGAGCCAGTCCAGGACGGTCCGGGCATCTTCGACGAGGGGGTCGGAGCCCATGAGGTCGAAGACGGCCAGGGCGTGGGCGAGGTAGTAAGTGCCCAGTCGCGCGGCGGCGTCGATGGTGGCGACATCCAGCGGTCGTGTCCACCCGTTGTCTGGGTGTTCGGCCAGGTGTAAGAGCCCTGCGATCCGGGCGGTGGCGCCGACGAGTTTGGATGCCCAGTCGGTGATGTGCGCCAGACTGGCACCGGGGGCCAGGCGGGGCTCAAGATCGGCTTCGAGGCACAGTACGGCGTCGGCAGCGGCCGGAGTCAAGGTGATGACGGCTGGGTCGGTCCAATCGGCCAGGGTCAGCACGAGGTTGGTGAGGTTGTCGGCGTAGGCGGCGGTGATGTGCTCGGGCGGTGTTGGTGGCCCTATCTGGCGGTGCCCGACGGTATTGGCTGGCAGGGAGTACAGGATGCGACCCAACAGGCCCCGCCCTCGGAAGCCCGGCATTGCTGCGATGTCCTTGAGGATCTCGGGTTGGATGGCCAGGCCCAGAGTGAGCGCGGGTGCGGTGACGTGCTCAGGGTCGCGGCCCTTGCGGTTGACGCGCATCAAGTCACCAGCGTGGCCTTTGAGGAAGACCTCAAGGTTCGGGGTGCCAGAGTAGCGGCCAGCTAGGGTAGCGAAGATGCCACCTTCGGCGGACAGCACGGCCAGGCGTCCGCCCTGCTCGGCCAGTAGAGACGCAGCCGACTCAGGGGTGATGTCATCGGCCACGAGCTGTGGCATGACTGGCACTGTCAGAGCTCGTACGCCGGCTGCGCCGTCCAGGGCGTCTGCCAGTGCTTCGTTCTCTGGCGCGGTCGCGTTCTCGGCGGTACGGGCCAGGCGTTCGGCTTGGGCTTTGGCCACCCGCAGGGCCAGTTCGGCGGCTTCGATCTGCGGGGCCACCCGGTCCATCAACGCTTGCTCGGCGGCCAGCACGGGGCTGATCATGGCCTTGAACACCGGGGACTTGCGCGAGCCCGGCGGCAAGGCAACAACGGTGAAGAGGTTGACCGGCTCACGCCACCCGCCGCGTAGTTCGACCACGGCCCGGCCACCGGCGGCGGTGGCCAGCGCGGCCAACGCAATGCACCCGGCCAGGTCCGGGGGTGTTTGCTGGAAGCAGGTCACGGCCTCGACTTGGTTACGGACCCAGGAGGGGAAGACCTCCAGCGGGAACCGTGGCAGCAACCGTGACACGGCCAATGGTGTTGGCAGGCCTTCCCAAGCCGGGGCGGTGTCCGCCATGACAGCGGCCAGGATGGCCCGGGCGTCGAGGCTGCGGGCGTTCTCGCTCAAGACGACACCCCCAACGTCAGATCGGCCGGGTGCGGGGCCGGAGTGACCAGCAGTGCCGGCCGCTCGGTACCGATGTCCTCGGCGTCCAGCTCGCAGAACCCGGACCCGCCGCAACTCGGGCATGCCTGGTGACGCAACCCACTGGCGGGATACGTCACCCCAGGGACGGTGCGGGTACCCCGGCAGTTCGGGCAGGCTCCCCAGACCCGCGGGGCCAGCGCGTCGGCACACATGTCCGCATCGGTGCAGGTGGTTTGCGAGCAGTTCAGGCAATGGCCGGGGACCGCGATCAACGGGCGGTGCAGGGTCCGATCGGGTATCCGGAGTCGTTGGGCTGGGTGGGTGCTAGCGGTTAGCGTCGAAAACGGGTGGGGGGTCGTCAGAGCGGGGATCATCAGGCCACCTCCGCCAGCGCCAGGCCAGCGCGGACGGTGGGAGCCGTCGTGTGTGGACTTGCGATAGGTGGACGGCGTCGCGCGGCCACGTCCTGCGAACCGTCCTCGAACCGCACCGTGAATACGTCCGACAACACTCGGACGTACATCTGTGACAGGCCACGGTGGCCGTTGGCCCACGTACGCACCATGCGCCGCAGACTCTCGTTGCCAGGCAGGGCTATCCCGGACGCAGTGGCTGTACGGCGCATCTCAAACAGCAGACGGCTACGGCTCCACTTTCGCTCGGTACACAACCGACGAATGTCGGTCGGAACGGCCCGGCTCGTGCCCGTTGCGGATATCAACGCGACGGGTCGTGTCGGAAGGGGCGACATCTTGCCGTTGAACCCGAATGCCCGGTCAATGCGAGCACAGGCCAGGGCGAAGAACGGCGCCGTGGCCGGGTCGTCGCGGTAGGCGTCGGCGCGATAGGCGCGGTAGGCGTCGGTGAACATCGCGGACTCCAACTCGCGCTTCGCGGTGGACACGCCCTCGAACAACAGATTGCCCAGCGCCCACGCCCGCACCTGTCTGGTGCTCATCGTCACCAGTTCGTCGGGGGAAGTCGTGCGCGATGTCATGCACGCCGCTACCAGCACGTCACGACTGAACGGCGGTTCCACCACCCACACCGACGGCTCAACCGTCGCCCGGTAGGTGCCCACATCGTGGGTGTACGACGCCGCCTCGGCGTCATCCGCCCACAACACGGTAGATCTGCCCTGACCGGGCGTCGGCATCTCGACGGGATGGTTCGTGGCGATCATCGGTAACTCTCCTTCTGCCTGTGGTGACCGGCGGAGCCGTGGCGCGCCGTAGCTGTGGTGTCATCCCGTGTCGGCTGGTTTCGCTGGGATAACATGGACAGCATTACCAACTTGGCTAGCCATGTCAACCTGACTGTTCATGTCTGTTGGATCGGCGTACGCTTGTGCCATGTCTATCGACCTAGACGATCCGCGCCCGCCCTACCAGCAAGTGGCTGGCCACCTTCGCGCAGCGATCCTCACGCGGAAGCTGGCACCCGGCGACAAGATGCCCTCCGGCGCAGAGCTCTCCGCGAAGTACGGCGTCTCCCGTCAGACCATTCAGCAAGCACTTCGNNCGCGCACGGTCAGAGCGTCCCGTCGAGCTGCGACCTCACGTCGAGCGTGCGTTCAAGGCGGACCATGTGACGGTCGACTTTGCGGGCTTGTCCGGCGAGACCCTGGTCGGTGCCATGCAGGAACCGCTCGACCACGTACGAGCTGGGCGGCTTAGTCCGAAGTCGATCGCCGTTCGGATCCTATTTCCGGACTCTCAGCGCCCGTGGGCGCTTCCTTGTCGCGTCGAAGACTTGGAGGATTCGCCCGCCTTCCGTAAGCGGGCTGCACGTATTGCTGACCGGAGTTTGGGAGCCCTCACGCATTCCGTCGAGGAGCTGGGTTCGCTCGGCTTGGTCGAGCAAGCGAGCGTCCAGATCCGTTGCCACAGTGTGGCTCCACTGTTCAAGGCCTACATCCTTAACGGTGACGAAGTGTTCTTCGGGCTATATCCCGTCGATCGTCACGCCGTGTCCATCGGTGGAGAGACGGAGGACATGTGGGACCTGACCGGGAAGGACGCGGTATTGCTACACCAGGCATCGACTGGGGCCGACAGCACAGGTGCCGTGTACGTCGAGCAATTCCAGCGTTGGTTTGACTCCATATGGTCCACCGTCAGCCGCGAGTACGTGGCGTGACCGGGCTGTCGAGTCGCGTCCAGCTTGCGGCACTCTTTCACTCGGCAAGCTGCGTTCTGCTCGACTTCGACGGGCCGGTCTGTGACCTCTTTGCAGGCCAGCCAGCGAGAGAGGTTGCTAATGGGTTGCGGTCGGCTCTGATCGCGGCAGGGGTCGCTCTCCCTGCCGCCGGACTGACGTCGGATGACCCGATGGTCGTACTGCATGAGGCGGCATTGGTGTCACCCGTCGGGGCACGTACCGCTCAAGATGAGTTAGCGAGGGCCGAACTGGCGGCGGTGCAGAGCGCGCGCGAGACAGTTGGGGCACGTGCCTTCCTTGAGGCGTGTAGGGCTGCCGCTCTGCCCGTCGTCATCGTGAGCAACAACTCTCGTCCTGCGGTCCGGGCTTACCTCGATGCCCACGATCTCGCGACGCTGGTCCAGCACGTCGTCGGCCGATCGAGCGACGACGTGCGTCTCATGAAGCCGAACCCGCATCTGCTCTTTGAGGCTCTTGGGCTGCTAGGCACCGATGTTGCGGACGCTGTGATGGTGGGCGACTCGGTGTCGGACGTTGAGGCGTCGCGTACGGCTGTGATCCGCGCCATCGCTTATGCCAACAAGCCACACAAGGTCGAGGCGCTGGCTTTTGCGGATGCGCTCGTCACCAACATGTGCGACCTCGCGCGCGCCGTGGTGGAAGGCGCGGTTACCGATGACTGCCTCGGAAATCTTGTGTGAGGCATTTTCGGGATGCCTGGCCGTCGGGGTGCTATCTGCTACTTGTGCGTATTCCCCCTGGTCAGAGCATCGTTCGGCGGTAGCACCCTTGGGTAGCACTTCGTCAACGGACCCATCAAGCCACATCATCTGACGTTTGACGCTGTTAAAGGACACTTGATACCTATATCTGCGCACGTTGAACCTGGCACATGGCAAAACGTCTTCTCTTGCACTGCTGAATTTACCTCTATGAGATCAAGGCGCCGCTGCGCGGCGCAGGCCTGCGGGCGGCGCTGGCGCGCCGTCCTCGACCGTCCATGCGCGGACCTCAGACCGTAGGAGCCTTTCGACCGCGGGCACGCTAAGTCACGAAGCCGCATTTGCCCGACGCGGGGTCGATGAGGTTGGACACGGTCGTCGCGTACCGTCTTCATCGACTTTGAGTGCCCCTTGTGCCCGAAGCCGAGGGTCAGCCATCGTTGCTCGGCCGCAGGCTGACGAAGTGGTATCCGCCCGTGACACCCAGCCGTCGAGCCGTCATGATTGGCGCGTGAAGTTCGCACCTTTCGTCCTAGTCGTTGTGGGCGGCCTAGTCAGCTTTCTTGGTGCCCTGCATCAACAGCGGACGGCGAGCACACTCCGGCTGATGCGCGACGAGGACGGCACGCCATATGTCGAAGACGTGAGTCCAAGTGGCAGTTCTTGGGCCTTCTGGTTGATCGTTGCAGGTGTGGTGCTCGGTGTCGCTGCCAGTGGCTGGTCGCTTCTGCAATAAGGCACTACGTGTCGATGCCGAGACCGTACGGACGGAACCTCCGCAGCCGTTGCCCACCTGTGGACGGCCCGAGCTAGAACCCTCCGGGCTCAGCCCGCCCACAGGTGGACAACGGAACCGGTTGAGTGACTAGCTAAGTGACACGCGTTGCACATCTTGGTGGATTTACATGGACGCCATCGGAGACTTTCAGCACGTCGAGCGAGAGTCGCAAGCGCGGATCTAGGCAGCCACGAGGCTTCGGGACGAAGAGGCAACGGACAGTTGCCGTTTCCACCCATAATCGCCGGCTCAGCACAATCGAGCCAATCCGGAGCGCCTGCAGCGTCATCCAACGGACGGTGCTGGCTCATAGTGACAGCAGGTTGCCCAAGAAGCCGGCCACGATACCGATGGCCAAGACCACGAGCGACCCGACCGGCAGTGCCTGAGCCTTGACCAGAGCGTCCACCTGATCGCTGTTGTATACGAACAACCCCTCCCCGTCTTCGACCATGGTCGGTATCTTCTTCGCCTGGCGCACGCCGAACGCAGCACTGGCGACGCCGAAGCCGCCGAGGAGTTCTGCCAGCAGCGCGACAAAGAAACAGATGACAGCCGGAATGTGATCGCCCATGTGCTGAGTATGGCGTTGACACACGCCGAAGGAGCCTGCCCCGTGGGACTCACTTCGCCCTCCACTCGAAACGGGTGTCCCGGGACATTGACCTGCAAGAATTGCGCTGTGGGCTGGATGATCTGACTCCACTCATCGACAACAAAGCGTCCCGATCGCCAACCCTGCCCCTGAGTGTCAGGGCGTGACACTGCACTCCTTAGGTTTCGAGTGTGACTTGCGAAATGGCGCCGTCCTCGCCGAGGGACAGCAAGATCACGTCACTGCTCGGGGATGGAACCGCTGGTAATGCGGCCCTCCACTTCGGCGGCAAAGTTGAGCGAGCGGTGCCCTGAAATGAGATCTGTTTTGCCTCGGTGTGCAGCCATTCATAGATCAGAATGGCGTTGGCTTGTTGGACCATCCACTCCGAACAGAATTGTGACGCCACCGGTGCCGGTATCACGCCGGATGCGTCAAACTCGTCCCGCAGGCGTCGAAGGAGGTCGTCCAGAGCAGCCGCTTGTCCGCTCATCAAGGTGAGCACCCCAACGCCGTTTGATGAGGCAGCGAGCACGGCTGCCCACCTTCCAATCAGTCGTGACAGGCTGTGGCTCGCATCACGGAGTAACAAGTAGGCCGGGCGGCGCCAGGCGTCCAACTGGAGGAGTGCCTTCAATCGGACCTCATAGTCCTCTTGTGATTCTGGCCAAGGCACATCGACGACTGCGCCCTCTAGGTTGTCGAATCGGGCAGGTGCTGGATTGAAGTCGGCATCAGTGAACGGATCTCGCTGCCATACACAGAACGCCATGGCACGCCGCTGATTGAGCACACCTCGGCTAAGTGCCACGAGCCCTACACCCTTGACCCGAGCCCAGCGCTGGCACTCGTTAACCCGCAGAAGTTCGTCAACGATCCAGTAGCCAACGACCAGAAACAAGGCACTGGTCAGACAGCCTGACAGGATCGCGTGCGCTGCAAAGTAGGTCGCGACGGGTCGGAGTAGGAGATCGAGCACAAGAAGAACTATCACTGTGACCGCTACTGCCCACCGGACCAAGACAGAGGGCAGTCCCATTCGGCCAAATCTGGTTCTCAACCTGAGCCCCCACTTTTCACTTTTGGTTCGGGTCGCTACGAAGGCTAGCGAAGTTCGAATCCTGCAGAGTGAGTATCGGCAGCACAATGGTGCTGGCGCGCCGCAATAACTCGTCCAGATGGTCTCCTACTCCTGGACTCCGAAGGTAGTTCGCCTCTAGAGAAGCTGGGCTACTACCAGCCCCAAGACTCCCACGTTCACGGCTGACCCTGGCGTGGGCTAACGATCAGCGAACGATCCCTGGCGGGCACTCACGGTCAGATAGGGGTAGCTCTGACCCTGTCCACCGTGCGCTCACGCAGGCATAGTTACCATTCCCAAGCTCAAAGTGCGGATCCGATTCTCGTCACTCGCTGCAACCAAGATGCTGACCAAGATCGTGTGTTGCCTCCCGCAGCGGGTCGTGCGTTTGTCGCACGCTGTCACAGGTCAACTGCCTCAGTTTTGCATCATCGCGCCTCTGACCCGACAGGAGTCGACCATTGACTAGTCATGACGAAGATGCCGAGTTGCGCACCCTTCTCCAGGAACGGGACATAGCCGCGAAGGAATACAACGATTTCTTTTCGGAGAAGACAACGATGTGGCAGTTGAGGTACGGCCCAATTCACCTCCGTCGATCTATGAACTCTGGGGCCGTCACGGGAGTCTTCATCACATTCTGTGGATGCTGCTTCTTGCTGGGTGTAGTTCTGGCGTTGCTCGAATCGACCAGAGAGCTCGGCGTTGCCTTAGTAGTAGGATCCATCCTCGCATTCGGATCCTTCGCGATACAAATCTGGGCAATTCAGACCCAAAAGGAATTCGAATTTGGCTCTGGAGCTACCGCCGAGGAGGACAGACGTCATCTCCGTGAATTGCGGAAGAACTTCGATGAAGTAATTAAGCGTATCGAGGCATTGAGCCCAGGCTATTTCGATTCAACCGGCAAAGCCTAATAAGCAGAATGCGCCCGCGATCTACAATCGTGGCGGTTTGACCTCGCGAGACTGGCGTCTAGCCGCCTTGCTGGGAGCGTTTGGACAGCGGGGTCGGGCGGGAAGTCAGGCGACCCGGTCAGCAAGCATCTGCATGTAGATGCCGTGCTCGTAGTCCTCCTCCGTCCCCGTGGAGCCGTCGCCGAAACTCCCAGACTCGAACTCATCCACTGGCGGGTGGCACCATGCTCTCGTCTGGGCGAATAGCGATGGCTGCCGCCCCTTCCAGGTTTCGTCGTTGTCGCTTGCACGCAATGGCGGTTCGCGGTCCACCCGTGCCAGGAAGGCGTCGCGAATGACCTTGTCCTCCGTCGTCGTCGGCTAAGTAGGTGCGGGGCTAGCTCTTGAGTTCTAGCACTAGAAGTCTTTGCTGGGGCATTTGTGCTGCTCAGAGGCTTGCCGTACGGTCCTGGTTTATGGCGGGCCCGGGTGAGCTCCCACGATGAGCCTGTGCGGGCATTTCTAGAGCGAGTAACGCGCGTTCTCTCAAGTTCTTCTTAGACAAGTTCGCCCCCCGAAAGACACACTCACCCCTGCTGGTCACTCACGCACCCAGAACCTGATGCTAGCCGTTCGGCCACATCTGTTAGCCGTTCGGTCAAAATCGATCTCATCCAATGTGGCAACAACGCACTCCTGAGCAAACTGGACTGTGTGGGCACAGAGGATTATTCAATGGCCGCCGCCAGCATGATAGTGAGCATGCGGCATTTGGATGCCAGAAGAGCACACCTGAAACTGATTCAGCTCATCATCGTTGAAGGGAGAGAGTCGTGACTGTCCCAGCCGCTTGGTATCCACAGCCTGATGGTCAGCAGAGGTATTGGGATGGCCAAGCGTGGACCGGGAACTTCGCGCAGGGTGCGTTCGTGCCTCAGGCTCAGGGACGCCCCTTCAGTGGCCGCGCAATCGCCGGGTTCATTCTCAGCCTTCTGTGGCTCGGTGGCCTAGGTAGCCTTGTTGGCTTGGGCCTGTCGGTTGATGCCATGAGAGAGACCCGCAATGGTGCACGAGCGGGTCGGGGCCTGGCTGTTGCCGGACTGATCCTCAGCATCCTGGGTGTGATCTCCGTAGCGTTCATCTATTTGGTCATTTTGCAGCAAGGCCATGACTTGTCGAACCAGTTCAACCAGATGAACAGCGAGCTGAGCACCCCAGGGGTATCGCCGTAGGCATGCCGAGGGGTTATCGGGATACGAACATGGGGAAGTTAGGCCCTCAAAGCGTTGCGCGGTTTTGTCGTGATGGCACTTGTCGCACAGACCCTGCAGGTCTTCGCGGTTCCCGCTGGGCCCATCGATATGGTCAACCTCGGTCGACGGTTGCTTGCTGCAGAGGCAACACAGACCGTCGTTTGCCGCTAGCACAGCGGCGTGCATCTTAGGTTCCAGGCGCCGATGCTTGCTGTTGTACCCGCCCACAACGAGATGAGCCATGCGCATATTCAGAGCCTCACGGACGTCTGGGTCCCCCATCCGACCGTGTCGACGGCAGGCTCGGAAGTAGCGAACATCCTGGCATATCCCTTGCACCGCTCGGAGCAGTAGAGCGTTGGTGGGGCACCCTGGTCCAAGGGTTTGTCACAGTTTGCGCACTGGCCGAGCGTCCATTCGTTCATGGTCCCGAGCATGGCACCGTGCACCGACGTTCGGAAATGATTTCGCACTATTACCGAGCCGTGGCCCTACGCCCTTATCCACGGCCCCAAGGATAATCCGCGACGAGGCACTAGTGCAGTCCCCACTTTTGGGGGTCGCCGAGAACGGTGTCAGACGCAATCCCTTGCACTGTGGCGGCGTCGGCGTCTGACAGGTCACTGTGATACGTCAACCCCTTCGGGCTCGCCCGAAAGATGGTCGCGTAGAAGACACACGCTGCCAGGTATGTACCCTTTGATGTGGGGTGAATGCCGTCGGATTGCCAGAGGTCCGACGGCGTGGTTTGCGCCAGCAATGTTTGCCATGCATATCCCACCGGTGCTACCGGCGCCCCTTGCTCATTGGCGATGGTGAGGTATCCCTGATCAACGGCGGTCTGCATGGTCGCGTAGTTAGGCATGTCATTCTCGGGCCAGCCGTCACGCCGAGCCCATGCGAGGAAGAACATAGGCTGGGCCCCAACGCCTCTGATCTGGGTGACCAATTGGCGCGCGGCCGGATACATTTGCGTCTGCCTGAAGTACTCGCTCGACGGCCCCTGGCTCTGCTCCTGGAGCACAACGATATTCCACTTCGCGGAGTTCAATGTCGTAGTGGTCAAGGCGGCGGCAGCATGGTCGGCGAGCGTCGCGCCCCCCTGTGCGTCGGTCCCGGTTTCAACCGGATGTCCACCGGAACTTGAGAGTAACGCAAATGTCGTGGGAAGGTCATTGACGTAGGTGTAACTGTCGCCAATAAACAACACCCGAGTGCAGTTGACGGCCGATCCACAATTGGGACCACCGCATGCCATCTGGATCAGCGTAACAATGCCGAACAGCAAGATTATTCGGATCGCCTGGGTCGGAGTGGACCGAACGCGCATCACTAAAGCATAGAGGCTCCATTTGGAAGTGCGATCTGTAGCGCGACTGATCCCTATGGAGATGCTGGGCCACGACCAGCCGATCGGTTGCGCCTGTGTAGGCAGGATCTAAGTAAGTGGCGTCGAAGACGGCTTCGTCGCCCGGCCGGCCAGTTTCGCCTTCTTCGTTTGCGGAGTTTTCCCGCGGATCTGGCACAACTGAGTGACTATCTGAGTGGCAACCGGCACAGATCCCGGTGGATTCGGACGGACACAGGGAGAGCCAGCCAGCACGTCAGGCGAGAATTCCAAACACGGATCTAGGCGTCCACGAGGCTTCGGGACCAAGAGGCCGCAGGGGAAGTTGCTGCTGCCGTGCCACGGTCGTGCCAGTAGCCCGGTCCGATGATAGGTACACCAGGCCATTCAGGGACCTCGGATCGAGCACGGTGGAGACCCAGACGATTGGTGGTCGGCGATTTGCAAGCAGGAGGTCCGGGGTTCGATTCCCCGTGTCTCCACCCAGGTCAGAGGCCCTTTCCGCTCGTCGGATGGGGCTTCTTTCATGCCCGTACTCCAGCAAAGTACGGCAACGGGGTCATGGGACCCCCTCTCCGAACTCGTTGCCGAGGCGCTTGAGCGCCTCCTTGGTCGACGATGAGGACCCCTGGGCGTAGATGTCCATCGTCACGGCCATCTTGCTATGCCGAAGGATGGTCATCGCCACCCGCGGGTGGACGTCCAGGGCAACGAGCAGGGACGCGCACGTTCGCCGTGTTGCGTGCATCGGGATGACCGGCACTCCAGCCTTCGTCGCCCGGGCCTGGAAGAAGCGCTGGAAGTTGCGAGGGTCGATTGGCGTGCCGTAGCCGGTCGTGAGGACCAGGCCCGACCCCATCCATGCCTCGCCGGCCGCCAACCGAGCGCGCGCCTCGGTCACCTCGCGCTGAGCACGGGTGCAGATGTCCGGGAGCGGCAGCGATGATGCAGGGACCGGAGGCTGTGTCAGACTGACGCATTCCTGAATGGTAGAGCGGCGAAGACCGGCCATAGGTTCACATTGGGCCTTGTGGGCTTGCGCCCGGCACTAGGAGCCCTGCAGGCCGGACAGTGGCCTGTTATCGAACTGTCTCTCGCGGTGCTCAAAGCGAAGGCGAGGCAATCTGCTAAGCACCAACTCCATTGCTGCGCTTCACCAGAATCGTCAGTGTTGTTCTTCGGCCACCGGCATAGGTCCTGAACCTTGCTGGCCCTTCGGCCGTCACCGCAGCAGGATCCGCTACTGGTGACCATAGGTCCGGTGGCGAGGTCTCTCGCTGCCACACCGTGCAGGATGGGCTTTCGTCCGCCGGCTATCTTTGTTCGAGATACTTTCTTGCTGTGGCGACCTTCATGTAGAGCCGCAGGTCCTGGCCGCCGGTGGACTTGAATCCCTGATGGGAGTACCAGGCGGTCAAGCCGGGGTTGTCGGCGTCGACCACGATGATCTGGCCACCGCCCAGTTCGACGCTGGCCACGATCTTCTCCAGTGCTTCCCGAAGGAGTTGAGCACCCCAATGGTGGTCCTTGTCGCCGCGCAGCGACCTGTCCAGGGCGAGCTTGGCCAACAGCCACGCGGGCGCGGCGCGCAGCACGCCGCGTTGCAGCGACTTGGGCATGTCGTCTCGAACGACCACGGTCGGGCAGATCGCGTAATAGCCGACCACCCGCTCCTTGGCGCCCGGGTCCACCTGCTCCAGCAGCAGGTAAACCATGCTGGAGCCGGCCTGGACGGCTTTGACGGCGTGCTGGACGAGCCACTCGTTGTAGGCCGGCTCACCGCAGTCGAAATCTCTCAGGTCGAACCTGGGGGTCAGTTTGGTGACGCGGTAGACCGGCGAGATCACTGAGTGATCAGTCTTGGCAGCTTGGCCAGCTTGGCCAGCTCGGGGGACTCATCGGGGACGTCCAGGGACGCCATCATGGTGTCGAACACCACCGGCGACATGAGGGTCACGTCAGAGCGGGCGACGATCTTCTCCGCAGCCTGGCGGGCCGCGTCGGCGACGAACGCCGACTTGGTGACGTGGAGCAGATCTGCCGCCTCAGAGATCAGTTGATCTGTGGCCTCGTCGGTGCGCAACTCGAAGCGGCGCCTCTTGGTCGTCGTCATAGTGGTACCTCCGCAAACCAGTGTACGGGATTTGTACGGTATTTACGAGAGGGTTGCGGCGATCGGCAGAACTCCACGCGTGCGGCTGAGCCCACAGCCGTACTCCAGAAAAGTACGGCAACGACCCCACCATCAGGCGCCCTTCAGACCCACCAGGTGTGCCGCGCCCGTGCTCAGCGACGGCAGATGGCGACTCGGCCGCGACTTTGCAAGCAGGAGGTCCGGGGTTCGATTCCCCGTGTCTCCACCCAGGCCAGAGGCCCCTCCGGTCGTCGGAAGAGGCCTCTTTCATGGCCAATCCATTTAAGTACGGCAACGGGGTCATAGGACCCCTCCCCAAACTCGTTGCCGAGGCGAGCCGCTGGAGTTCTTCGAGCTCGGCCAGCCGCTCGACAACTTCCCTCTGGGCCTGCATCTGCGCGGTCACGTCGCGGGCCGCGGCTAACGCGCCGAGCACGTTTTCGCTCGTGTCCCGGTAGACCAAGGCGTTGTACAGGACTTCGGTGAGAGTCTCGCGCCCGTCCCTGTGGCGCAGGGTTAGCGGGTAGTCCACGGCCATCGGCTCGTGAACACCCGCTGGTAGATCTCGGCCTTGGCAGGGTCGGTGACGTTGTCGGAGAAGGAGATCCCGATGAGTTGCTCGCGGGGGGGAGAGACGCCGACGAGCTTGACCGCGACCTGGTTGGCGTCGGTGATCTTGGCTTCGGAACTGATGGCGACAAGGGAGTCCAAACTCAACTCAATCATGGACCGAGCGGCCTCGAACGCCTGTGTTGCCTCGGTCAGGTCGCGGCGATCGTCGATGCGCTGACGATCGTGGCGCGCTGGTCGTGGATCGCTGAGACGGTAAGTGAGACCGTGATCGCCGATCCGTCCTTTCGGACGCGGGTGACTTCGAGGCGCTCGGCAGGCCTGCCGGCCCGGATCCTGGCCGGGATGGTGTGCATCTCGCCGACTTGACCCGGCGGACTGAGCACGTGGATGGACTTGCGGGTGATCTCCTCAGCTGAGTAGCCGCACATCCTCTCGGCGGGCGTGTTCCAGCGCGTGACTCGGACAATGACAGAAACGCTACGACGGAAGCTGACCTCAAGACACGCAGGTGAGCGTTTCTCCCCTTTCTGGTCAATTTTCCCGGCAGATCCGGGAGAGACATCACTGGGGCATGCAACCCCAAGCATGCGGCACGGTCAGGTCACCGCGGTGAATGCATGACAACTGTCCGCGGCGTCCCCGATTTGACCCCGAAGCCATCCCTGGCAGGTTCAAGCCCATTCGGGGGGACCCGTGCCTGCACGCTTTTCAGGATGGCAGCCGCAGCCTCGACATCGCCGGCCATGGCCGCATCCAACAGAGTCAGTTGCGGGGCATCCAGTCGTGCCCAGGCCCGAGGACGCACCACATTGCCTCAGCAGTGCTGCCCCTTTGGTGAACCTGGACAGCGCGATCCTCATTGGGTACGAAGACCATGCGGGCGAGAGCCTGCCGGCCTTCGCTGTCAGCTGGTCTCGTCGGCGCCGGTCTGCTCCAGCTTGATCAGCTGGCCCTCGAGGTAGGACTTCAGATGGGCGCGGTGGTCACGCTCGATGGTTCGCAGCTCTTCGATCTCTTTCTGTAGCACGTCACGCTCGCTACCGAGCCCCGCAAGCACCTCGGCCCTCTTCTGCTGGGCTTCGACGACCAGTGCTTCGGCCTCAGCGATCAGCTCGTCATGCTTGGCCTTGCCGGCGGATACGAACTCGTCGTACTTGGCCTGACCGGTCGAGAGAAGCTCGTCCTGCCTCGCCGTGGCTTCACCAACAGCCTGGTCGTGGCGTGACTGCCCTTCGCTGATGAGTCTCTCGCGAGTGTTCTGGCCCTCGGCCACGTACTCATCATGCAACTTCTGTGCGAGAGCCAGCACTGCTTCTGTGGCTGCCTTTGCACGTTCGGCCGCCTCCGCCTCGTCTTGCCTTGCGTCCGCTTTCATCGTCGAGCCGCACGGGCGGAGTCCGTGCGGCAGACGAGGCCGGCAAGACGGTCGACAGGAAGATGGTGGCTTGACGCTTCGAGGTCGTGCCAAGGTGCCCCGCTGTGCGAGAACAAAGAGGAACCGCGATCCCGACCGTTCCTGGAACCACCAGGATGGTTCATGTGCCAACCCCATTCACGGGGGCGGTCCCTGCTGGACCGCCGTTGATAACAAGATAGGGGGACTAGGTGAAGATGCAATAGGTTCATGCGACGACCACGGACGATCCTGCGTATCGCAAGGACCTATGGGTGGTGGGCTCAGTGGTGCTGAGACGAGCCACATCCTGGCCGTTAATCAGATCTATTGGGTCCTGTGGACTGAACCGTGCCCATCCCCTCAAGTATGGGCTGAAGGTCACTCTGAGGCTCATGGCGTTGTCCGCCATGAGCAGGGCCCGGGAGCCAGCGGGGACGACCGCCTCTTAGCAAGAGGCATAGATCTCTTTCTCAGCAGGCGTACAAGCATTCTGCATGCCCTTGTCTTGTAAGTCTGATAGCCGCCGAAGGCTCTACGACCAACGCGACGAGTCGGGGTGAGGAGCTGACCACCGGGCCGAGGCAACCACTGGGGTTGACCATCGCGCCGAGGCCGTTGCCTGGGAAGTGGCGAATGAGGAAGCAACCAGCGATGCAAGAGCGATGAAGCCAACAGTCAATGAGGTGGCAAGGAACTTACGCATGATATATACCCTTTTGTGTGGTAAAACGTGGTCGCTACGTAGCAGGTTAAGTCGTCACGGTAACGGCTGGATGTATATATGTTCTCCTATTTTCGGTATAGAGAGTTGATGCGATTATTAAAGACTTGGTAAACGTTCAAAGCTATGGAACGGAGACGGCACGATTAATTTAGCGGCGGCAGGTGCATATCTATACTTGGTTATGATTCGACCGTTTTGTCCCAAAAAGAACAATCGGTCAATTTTGTCCGATTACCCAGTGGAGGTCTCAATTTCGGGCGCCGATTGTGCTCGCCGTCGTCACGTAGCCATGGCGTTGACAGCGCCAAGGAACGTAAGCGCCAGGGCCATTTACGACTCGCCGGCTTCTGAGGCAAGTGCTTTGAGCGGACTTGCGTTAGTCGTCACGCGCGGCGCAAAAGACCGCTGCTGCCGTTGCCGCGGCCTCAACGATCTCATTCGTCGGCGTCGAGGGTTTCACCGGTTGGTCGTCCCAGCTTCGAGATGCCGTCTGCGCCCGGCCGGTTCCCAAGAGCGTTCGACGGCGCGGCCGAGAGCGCCGACGAACAGATGTAGCAATCTCCGAAAGCGGATCGTCCGGCGGGCGCCAGGTAGCGGCTTGCGAGGAGTGCTGCAGCCGTCGTGAGATGGGGTCGCACAGGTCGACGTTGTCCTTGGTGGTGCGACCTCGTCGACCTCACCGTGTCGGAGCAGATGGGCCTAGATGACAGAAGACACGTCGTGGTCCACGACAGTCGAGGACCGGGGACCCGATCCTCGACGGAGCACTCGGGATCACCAGTACCCGTCAGGGGAAGAAGCCGAAGGCCGTGGTCGACGCTCTCGAGAGGCACCTGCGGACCGCGCTGAACGCCCGGCTGGTTGCCGAGGATGTCCTGCGCGCAGAGGAGCAAGGTGATCGGCTTCTCCCGTGTATCGCTGGCCGGCCGCCAGAGCCGAGCGCGAGCCGCACGTGTGTCTTCAGCCCACGCAGGTGCTGATGCAAAGGACGACGCCGGACCCCAGGGCGGCGGCGCTCGTTTCCTTGTTGCACGCCCACAAGTCGGAGCACAGGATCGTCGACCTGAAGGAGTACAGCCTGAGCCGCATGGAGCTCCAGGCGACGGCGAAGGAAGTATCGGAGAGCGACTGGGCGTTTGAGGCGGTGTGTCAGGCGGTCGAGGCCATGATGGCTGGGGTAGCGGCTTCTATCACGGCGGCGACCTCAGCAACGGTGGCTTGATGGGCATTGACACGGGCCGATGCCCCTGGTGTTCTCTCTTCTGAGCTTGAGGGCTGCGGGGCGATCACCGGCGAAGCCGGCGGCTTCAACGCAGTTCAGAGAGTCCTCACCATCGGACGTCTGGTCCGGTCTCCTACCTCGGCTGATGGTTACGCGCTCGTGTATCGGCTGATTGGCTGAGAGGCCCGTCAGCTCAACGGCCGGATCTCCCCTCGATGCTTCAAGACTTGACCAATTTTCTGGAGGGCTGTCTTCGGGGACGACAGGATTAAGGCATGACCCTTGTTGACCGGCCCAGCAACACGCAGGATGGGCGATTTGGGATCGCTGTCATCAAAGACGTGAGTGACCGCAATAAGGCAGAAGATAATCGGAGTCGGTCGGACCGGCTGGCGGCAATTGTCGAGCATTCGAACGATGGCATCATCGGCAAGACGCTCGATGGGATCGTCACGAGCTGGAACCCAGCCGCAGAGAAGATGTTCGGCTACTGCAGCGAGGAGATGCTCGGCAAGTCCGTCACCCTCTTGAATCCTGACGATCGGACCCATGAAACGACGGCCGTCTTGGCCGCGATCAGATTGGGCCAGCCCGTCGATTGTTTTGAGACTGTGCGTGTCCGAAAGAACGGGAATTTATTCCCGGTCTCGCTCACCGTTTCACCAATCCGTAACGCGGATGGGGTCATAGTTGGTGCATCTACTATTTCCCGCGACGTGACCGAGGCCAGGC
>PMJN01000043.1:4838-31998 GCA_003157445.1 Micrococcales bacterium | reverse complement strand
TCATAGCCACCGAAGACATCCCAATGGTCTTGACTCAATGCCGGCGGGTGCTGCGGGACGCCGGCCGGATCACCATCGTCTCATTGGCTCTTCGCGACGAGTCGAAGCTGATGACCCGCCTCTACCTCGCCGCACATCGCCGGTGGCCGCGGATGATCGACTGCCGACCACTACCCCTTCGCGACGTGCTCGTCAGCAACGACTTCACCGTCTGCCGAACCTGGTCCGGCGCGATCGCCGGACTCCCAGTGGCCGCGATCACCGCACAGCGGTATGGCTCACGGACCGCATGCCGCCTGAGCTGATACGAGCCCGACCTGGTGGCGTCGAACCCTGGGGCGAACGCACAGTCCCTCGGTGTCGCCGCATCGCTTAGCGAGAACGAAGAGGATTGGTTGAGCTTGCTTCGCCTCCTCATCGCGCCTCAAAGCTTGGACGGAGTGATCGTCTTTCTTAATCCCGTGGCTGCGGCACGGACCAACTCGCACCTGACCGGGCTTCTGCAGACGCAGACGGGACAGACCTTTGTAGTCTCGGCGAGCGCGCACGAACACCTCCGCAACTCCCATGAGTTCAACGAGACGCGTTGGAAGATGTTGGCGATCGAAACAAGCGAGGGCCTAACAGTCGCCATCCTGAGCTCGAAACGCTCGGCTTGACGAACCCATGGGCCGCTAGTTGACGCCCTCCATCGCGGCGGATCGGCTGACGTCACAGCGACCCGCCCGACCTTAACCATCCCGGCCTTGCTCACTGAATGCGAATTATGCTGACGGCATGCCGCAGGCGATCCTTTGCACCGGTGCACTTGGGATCGGCGCCGATCTCCGACCGAGCCTCGTGGCACATTTGTGGCACACAAGAGTGAGAAACGCTGTCCAACCGAGTCAGCCAGCGTCAATCAACCACGCACGAAACGGCCGATCGCGAGCATTCCAAGCGGGTTTTGATCGCTCTTTTAATCCGTAGGTCGTCGGTTCGAGCCCGACGGGGCCCACCAGTGTTTGTGCAGGTCAGAGGCCTGCAGACCGCCTCAGATGATCTGGCACCATCCCTGATCACGAGAAAATGGCACATCTTGTGCCACATGGCGAGGCGACAAGGAGTCTCTTCATTTTGAATCCGCAGGTCATCGGTTCGGGCCTGGTGACGCCAAGCGGTGTTTGCGCAGGTCAGCGGCTTGGAGCCGCCCCTGTGATCTGCCAGGAACTGCCCCTCGGCAGTGGCCCTGTGGCACATTTGTGGCACATCGTGACGGATCCACAGCCTGTTCCATGTGCTCTAACTCAATTCCGCTAGAGCCGGGCGAAGTAGCCGTCACGGTCACCGCGGCCGGGGCGACACCTGAGAACTCGGACGCGGGACCAGAGCATGGCCACCCACATATTGCCGACAAGAGGACGTCTGCGGCCGTTGGTCGAGATGCGTGCCTCGGCCTCCGGTCGGGGCAGGAGCCAAGCCACGAACGTCAGCCTGGTGCGGCCGGTGTAGGTTCCGCTGGTCTTCTCCCGTGGAGCCAGGCCGGAGTGTTTGACCACGGCCCGGGCGCTGGCGAAGCGGGTCAGGTCGACGTTCTCGGCCAGGATGGTCGCGCCTCCCAGAGCGGACAGACCAACGCGATGGAACAGACCAGTTCGGTCAGCTGTAGCTCGTCGAGGACGTCGACCCAGGCAGGCCTCAGTCACGCTCTGGCGTCGTCCGGTGTCGCGGAAGTCATCCAGCAGCTGACCCGCTCCAACGCGCCGGGGCGGTGAGCGGTCACACCCCGGCGGTCGGCAGCGGCCGCGAACAGCAGCCGCACGATCCGAAGACACGGCTTTTTCCCTTGCCGGGCAACGACTTCTCGTCGTCGGTTTCCCCTGATCTTGGGCTTGTCCTGTGAGTCTGGCCGGAACGGATGGCCTCACTTAAGCGGTGAGTACTCTTCCGGAATGCAGATCGTTGATGTGGCCCTTGCAATCTGTTGTGGACCGCCCCTTGGTGGCCACAGGCCGTCGGCGTAGTGGCGTTCGCGTAACGCAGCGCGTTCCTCCAGGCTGGAAAAGCCCCAGATGTGGGTGATCCGGGGCGGGCCATCCAGAGCATGCATATTGACCACCAGATGCTGGCTGTAGTCGTGAGCGGGACCAATGGCTTGCTCCCATGCCGCCAGAGTCGGTGCCAGGCCACCCGGCTTCAGATGATAAGTCCGGAATTCATAGAATCCTCCCAATGCCAGCGGCTCGACGTCGGGCAGGAAAGGGAAGCGCGCGTACCGCTCCATGCTCAATCGGCTGGACGGGTCATCGATACTAAATGGATGGGCGCTCATGAGCGCGCGCAGCCGTTCCTTTTCGAGCTCTTCGGCGGTCTCAAAGCCGCGCAGTAGCTTGATCTGGAAGAGTTCACCGAGTTCCGTGCGCCAGGCGCCCAGGAGCCGACCTTCCCCATCCAGAACCCAGTTGCGCGCAGCGGCAGAGACGGCGGTTTGTTCCAGCGGAGGGCTGGAAATCGTAGTCAGTTCATAAAGCATAATCTTCTCCTTGACGTCCTGGGGGTACCTTTTCTGACTGTTGCTGACTACGTCTGGGGGAGGCCGTGGGAGTGCATCACATGACAGCAGGGGCATCCGGCAGCGAGGGTGCGGCTTGACCGAGACCCGATCCCCTTGCCGCATTAGCTCCAACCACAGCTCTTGTCCTTCCCGTACCCGGAAGACGCGCCGGGCGGTCAAGGTCTGGAAGTCGATTCCCCCGTCGCGGGTTCCAGCCGCGGAAATCGAGCACGACGCCAAGATGGCCTCAAGCGAAACGGCAAAGGCCATAGCCGCCTACCTCACTCCTGGTCCGGGTCGATCGGGCCGACAGTGCTGACCGCAGTGACGGTGCCGTGCGCGTCACGGACCTCGACCGTGGCGTTGACCCCGTCCGCCCCGGCGAGCACGGTGAAGGTCTGGGTGCCGATCATCGGCGAAATGAGCCGGTAGGCGAACACCTTGCCGATCAGGCCATCGCCGCAGCGGCGTATCAGCTCGCCCATCATCATGGCCTGCAGGGGACCATGGACGACCAGGTCGCTGTAACCCTCCTGCCGAGCCCAGTTGTGGTCGTAGTGGATCCGGTGGGCGTTGTACGTCAGGGCCGAGAAACGAAAAAGCAGCGCCTCGTCGGCATTGAGCTTCAAGGCGGGCTCGCGCAGGAGCGGCGGCGAGGGCTCGAGCGATGCTGACGTGAGGGCACCAGCCTGGACGGAGAGGCTCGATGCCGGTGTGCGATAGACGATGTCGTTCTCGTCGACGATGCAGACCCGGCCGTCCTGGGCATACTCGTTGCGGACCGTGACGAAGGTGAGCGGTCCGGTGCTGCCCTGCTTCTGCTTGGTATCGGCGACCCAGGTGGTTCTGGTCGCGGGCACGCCGAAGGCCAGCGGCTCCAGCGTGCTCACCCGGCCACCGGCAAACATCCGCCTCTTACCCGGGCCAGGCGGGGCGGGGATACCGAATGTGGGGTGCCCGTCAGGACCGAGGTCGGCGTGGGGACGCTTCTCCAACAGGTAGATCCAGTGCCACAGCGTGGGCAGGTCACCGGTCGGGAGGTCGGTGCCGAACAGGTTAGCCAGCGCCTCCGACGGCCCCGGTGTGATCAGCTCCGTCCTGACCACGCTCTGGGGGTTCTGGCTCATGTTCACTCCTGTGCTCGGACGAGGATGGCGCGTGCCTTGAGGATGACGGGGGCGTCAACCATGTGACCATCGACGCGCACCGCTCCCCCGGCGGTGGACGCCTCGATGATGAGGTGCGCCCACGCGATCTCCTGCGTGCTGGGGCTGAACGCTGCATTGACGGCCTCCACCTGGCTGGGGTGGATGCAGAGCTTCCCCGCAAAACCCAGGCTGCGAGCCCGGGCCGCGTCAGAACCTGATGCCACCGGATCATCCAGGGCGGTGGTGACCCCGTCGACTGGGCCTGGCAACCCCGCCGCCCGGGAGGCGACCACGAGTAACGAGCGCGCCATGAGCATTGCCTCGTCCTCGATCGAGGAGTCGATGTCAGCTGCGAAGTCGAGGTGCCCGAACGCCAGACGGCTAACGCCTGGAACAGCGGCAAGCTCAACAGCTTTCACGATGCCCAGCGCAGTCTCGACCAGCGGCACGATCTCCACGTCCTGGCCCAGCCGTTGATGCAGGGCGATCAGCGCTGCCGGGTCGTCGGCCATGGAAACCACCACCGCCCGCAACCCAGGAAGGCCAGCCAGTGTCGCCACATCCTGTTGGTAGTCACTGCTTTTGGTGCCATTGACGCGGACCGCGGCCCGACCATCTGCGCTGAGCCATTGCGCCACCGCGTCGCGCGCGCTCGCCTTGTCCTCGTCCGGCACCGCGTCCTCGAGGTCGACGATGACCAGGTCCGCAGCCGTCGCGGCGGCCTTGGCGAACCGCTCCGGCCGGTTGCCCGGCACGAACAACAGGGTTCTCGCCGTGGCAGCCGAACAGCTGGCGCGGGTTGAGTCCGGCTCGGTCATCTCAGGGCGCTACCGTTCCACGTTTGATCAGCTGTCGGACGATGACGTTGCGCTGGATCTCGTTGGTGCCCTCACCGACAATCATCAACGGTGCGTCGCGGAAGTAGCGCTCGACGTCGAACTCGGTGGAGTAGCCGTAGCCTCCATGGATACGCACCGCATCCAGGGCGATCTGCATGGCCGCCTCGGAGGCGAACAATTTCGCCATGCCGGCCTCCATGTCGGCGCGCTGGCCCGAGTCGAACTTGCGCGCGGCATACAACGTCAGCTGACGGGCGGCGGTCAGCTTGGTGACCATCTCGGCCAGGTAGTTGCCGATCGACTGGTGCTTCCAGATCGGGACCCCGAAGCTCTCCCGCTCCTGGGAGTACCTCATGGAGTCCTCCAGCGCCGCCCTCCCGACCCCGAGCGCACGGCCGGCCACCTGCAGCCGGCCGACCTCGAGCCCGCGCATCATCTGGGCGAAGCCGGTGCCCTCAGCCTCCCCAAGCAGGCAGGAGACCGGCACGCGCATCTGCTCGAAGGCGATCTCGCAGCTTTCCACACCTTTGTAGCCAAGCTTGGGCAGGTCGCGCGAAAGCGTAAAGCCAGGAGTGGAGAGGGTCTTCTCGACCAGCAGGATCGAGACCCCCTTGTGTTTCGGGCGGGCCGCCGGGTCGGTCTTGACAAGCAGGGCGAGCAGGTCGGACTTGCGGGCGTTGGAGATCCAGGTCTTGGACCCGTTGATCACGTACTCGTCCCCGTCCCGCTTTGCGGTCGTGGTCATCGCCTGCAGGTCGGACCCGCCGCCGGGCTCGGTCAACGCCATCGTGGCCCGCAGCTCCCCCGTGGCCATCCGGGGCAGGTACCCGTCTTTCTGCTCCTGCGTGCCGTAGCTTTGGATCAGTTTGGCGACCACGGTGTGACCGCCCATGGCCCCAGCCAGGCTCATCCAACCGCGAGAGAGCTCTTCGGTGACCAGGACGTAGCAGGGCGTGCTCACCCTTGCCTCGCCCCACGGCTCCGGGATGGCCAGCCCGAAGATGCCCATCTGCTTCATCGTCTCGATGAGCTTCTCGGGGTAGGTGTTGGCGTGGTCCAGCTCCTGAACCACAGGCTTCACGTCCCGGTCCACGAACTCCCGGACGATCTTGACGATCTCGCGCTCCTCGTCGATCAGGCCTTCCATGTGAATCTCCTAGTTGTGCGCGTCACGCGCGTCATCGTCGGTGACTGCAATTGATTGCTGTCTTGTGTGGCCGGCCGTCCTTCGTGGGTCCCAAGACCCACGCTGGACGACGGCTCACCGGGCGGTGGAGCCGAATCACTCACATGCGCGCCGCCTCCAGAGGCTTGTCACGTTGGGCAGAGTGCTCTCCAGGAATTGAGAGCCTGAGTGAACTCCACGAGGTTGGATTCGCTAGTTGACGCCGTGATCAGTGGTGTTCTGCTCAGGCGGGGAGTCGGTCCCGGCTGGGGTCCATCAGCGCCGGTCGTCAGCGTTGCTCGGGCCGTGATGTGGGAGTCCTGAACGGCTTCGGCCATCGAAAGCACTGGTGTGACACACGCGTCAAGGTCAGCGAATCGCATTGTCCACTCGTGCCTGGTGCCGGTGGCGAATCGATCGGCAATGACCTGTTTGAGGTGGGGCCACCGCGACCGGTCCCATTGGTCACCGAGTTCGCCAGAGTCGAGATCCAGACCTTGCAGCAGCCGCGCGTAGAACTGTGGCTCATAGCTGCCTACCGCCATGTATTCACCGTCTGCGGTGCGATACGCGTCGTAGAACGGGGCCCCGGAGTCGATGTCGTTGGTGCCCGGCTCCTCGGACCAGTCGCCCTGAGCGCGGCGATTCCAGATGCCGGCCATGAGCAGGCTCACCCCGTCAACCATGGCCGCGTCGACGACCTGCCCCACCCCGGAGGCGGAGCGCTCCTGCAGCGCGAGCAGTACACCGAACGCCAACAGCATCCCCCCGGCGCCATAGTCGCCAACAAGGTTCAGCGGCGGCACGGGCGCGTGACCGTTCCGGGCGATCGAACGCAGCGCCCCCGTCAACGCTAGGTAGTTAATGTCGTGTCCGGCCTCTTGCGCTCGAGGACCCTCCTGACCCCATCCCGTCACCCGGCCGTAGACCAGCCCAGTATTCATCGCCATACACGCATCGGGGCCTAGTCCGAGACGCTCCATGACTCCTGGTCGAAACCCTTCCAGGAGCACATCGCACTCCTCGATCAACGCCCGCGCCTGATCTATGCCTGAATTTGTTTTCAGGTCGAGCGACACGGTTGGTCGACCACCGGCCAGGATTCCCGAGGCCGGTCGACTGCCCGGCCGGTCGACGCGGAGGACTGAAGCGCCGGCCTGCGCGAACAACATGGTCGCGAAAGGGGCAGGACCTAACCCCGCGAATTCGACTACCTTCAGTCCGTTCAGCGGCAGGTTCACGCCGCTGACCCAACCAGCTGGGCTTGCTCTGCCGCCACTGCTGACGTTTCGTTCACCAGCGACCGTCCACGGGTTTCAGGAAGGAACTTGAACAGGACCACGGCCGCGACCAAGGCAAACGCAACGAGATACGCCGCTGGAGCCAAATAGGTGCCGGTGCCGATCAACAATGCGGTGGCCACCAGCGGGGCGCTTCCCGCGATCGGGCCAAGTCCCAGACCATAGGCGAGGGAAGCGCCGCTCGAGCGGGTCTGCGGTGGGAACAGTTCCACCAAGGTCACCGACACCATCGAGTTCAACGCGGACTGTGGGATGGCGAATAGGAGCAGTCCGAGCAGCGCCAGCAGCGCACTGCCCGTGCTCACAAGAGCGAAGATCGGCCACGCCAACACCACCAGGGCGACGCACCCACCGATGTAGATCGGGCGCCGTCCGATGCGGTCTGAAAGGGCCCCGGCCACGGGGCAGAGGGCTACGTACACCAGCATTGAGACCGCACTGATCAAGAGTGCGTTGGTGCGACCGATGCTTCCGGTCGACAGGGTGTTGACGAAGTAGGTCGCGAAGTAGTACAGCCCCATGCCGGTGATGCTCGCGCAGACAAAGGCCAGACCTATTTCCCTCTTCTGATCCCGGAGCGCATCACGCAAGGGTGTTTTCGCGACGTGTTGCCTTTCGCGGAGCTCTCGATAGACCGGTGTCTCGTCCAGCCGCAGCCGCAGATACAGACCGACTAGACCGAGTGGTGCTGCGACCAGGAACGGGATGCGCCAGCCCCACGTCTGCATTGCCTCTGGGGTGAGGTTGAGTTGCAGGAGCAACACCGAGACGCTGCCCGATGCGAGGGCAAGTCCGGCGGACACCGAGATCGCGCTGAGCCAAAATCCGCGACGCTCCGGCGGAGCATATTCGGCGAGGAACGCACCGGCCGTGGTCCATTCGCCTCCGGCAGAGACCCCCTGAATGCAGCGGAGAGAGATCAGCAGCAACGGTGCCCAGAAGCCGATCTGGGCGTAAGAGGGGAGCAACGCGACCAGCGTGGTGGCCGCGCTAATGCCGACAATCGCCGCGGACAGGGCCACACGACGGCCGAATCGATCCCCGATCGAACCCAGGACCGCACCGCCGAGCGGGCGAAACAGGAATGCGATACCGAAGACACCCAGAGAGGACAGCAGGGAAACCACGGGATCGTGGGAGGGGAAGAACACCTTGCCCAGCGTCACGGCAACCGCTCCATAGACGGCGAAGTCGAACCATTCGGTGAAATTGCCGATGAGCGTAGCCAGGAGAACATTTCGGTTCATCGGGGCTTTAGTAGGTTCCATCACAGCCGTTCCTTTCGTGGGGAGCCGCTGTCGCCGGTGAAGGCGAGCGACGGCTGCTTCTGTGTCGTGCGCTGATGGCCGGAGTATGTTTGCTGCCTCGTGTATCCGGCACTCGTGTTTCTTCGACCGGGTTGTATTCATCGAGAGCGGCCAGGCCGATCTCGATGGTCCGTACGGCGCAGGGCAGGGCGAGTGTCATTGCCGCCACGACTTCTTGCGGGGTGGCGCCATAGCGCAGAGCCGTCTGGACATGGAACGCCGCTCCGTCGCGGAACAGGTGCGAGGTGGACAGGTCAGCGACAACGATGGCTAGTTCGCGCCACTTCGGTTCCAGGGCGGCGCTACACGCTATGGTTTGGCCCAAGTCGCGATAGGCGTCGAAGAGCTGTGGCGTTGCAGCAGCCATCTGTGCGTGGAAGCCGGGGAAGTGGCTTTCGAAATCGTCCCAGTAGCGTCCGACGACCTGAGCCGGCCTTGGCAGGTCTGCGTGCCCGGCATCGCCGCGCGGGACCATGGGAAGACCGGTGGTGAGGCTGTGGATCGTGATGAGAGTGAGGGTTTCTAGGACGTCGAGGACCTCTCGTTTGGTGGCTCCGGCGTCCAGTGCTCGCCGCACTCGCAATCTCACTCCGTCGGGATCGAGCACTGTGATGGTCGCGTCGTGGGCTAGCAGGAGCAGTTCGCGGATCCGTGGTTCGAGTGTCCCGGCGTGGTAGGTGGCGTCGAGGTATGTGGCGAATGCTGTTGCGAAATCGGGATCCTCGCGGAGCAACGCCTCCCAACCCGAGGAGAACGAGCCGAAGATGTTCTCGACCCTTTCGCGGGTCCTGTCGAGGTCGACGGTCATTTGGATCGCCACACCGGGAGCGGGAGACCTGGATTTGGGGCGGGGAGGGCCACGACGGTTCCGCCTCTCGCGATGGTCACGACCAGGGTGCGCAGGTCGGGCCCGGCAAAGCACACACTGGTGACCAGCACCCCGTCCCCGAAGTGGGTCTGGTGGCGGATTTGGCCCGCCCGGTCGACGGCCAGCAGGTTGTCTCCGATGCTGCCGGCAATCCACAGCCAGCCCTCGGCGTCGACCGCGAGCCCGTCAGGCTTGCCATGGTTGAGTCGGTACTGCCATCCGTCCGGCCGGCAGCCCGTGGCGTCGACCCGATAGCGACGGACGATGCCAGGGGTGGTTTCGGCTACATAAAGTTCCTGAGGATCCTCGGCGAAGGCCAGACCATTAGGAAACTGGAGGTTTTCGCGTTGTATGCGAAGCTCGCCCCTGACCGGATCGTAGGAGCGCAGACACCCCGGCTTTGCGGTTCCGGTGAGTCTGTGATCGGCGGGATCGGTGAGCCACAGCAGGCCGTCCGGGCCGATCACGCAGTCACTGGGGGCGAATAGGTTGGCGGTTTGAACTGTTTCGAGTCCGCTGGCCCATCGCTGAATTGACGGCGACGCTGCGATCGTGGATCGGGAACCCATGACAGTGCCCCCGTTCTGGGCGATCCACAACTCGGATCCACGCCCGACGGCCAGACCGTTCGGTCCGCCCCCGGTTTCGACCAGCATCTCCGGTTCGCGGCCGTCGAGCGGAACCCGATAGATGCGCCCTCGGTTGATGCTCGTCACGGCGATGTGCTCGGCGTCGAGCGCGACGGGCCCTTCGACGAAACCGAGGCCCGCGGCCAGGATGCGCCCGGTGGACCCGACCTGTACCTGGGACGACGTCTGGGTGGTGCTCATCTGCTTCCTTCCGCCGTGCCGGGTGGCTGCAGTTCATGTATGGCTTCCTGCCGCAGACGTGGCCGGGAGATCTTGCCGCTGGCCAGGCGGGGAATCTGCTCATCGGTGCGGTAGATGTAATGCCGCGGAATCTTGTAGCTTGCGGCGCGCTCGCGAAGGTAGCTGCGGATAAATTCCTCGGTCGTAGTGGCCGGGTCGGCCTCTACGAACGCGACGACTGCCTCGCCGTCGATGTCGTCCGGCATCGAGCAGACATAGGCTTGGGTGATGCCGGGGACGGTGTCCAGGAGCGCTTCTACCTCTTGGGGTGACACATTCACTCCAGCAGGCTTCATCACCTCGGTCGCACGGGAGTGATAGATGAGTCGGCCATCGCTGTCCAGTGCGCCGAGGTCACCGGTGCGGAAGAAACCGTCAGGGGTAAAGGCGGCCGCAGTGCGGTCAGGATCCTTGAGGTAGCCGGAGGTGATGCGGCCGCGGACCTGGATGGCACCGACCTCGCCATTAGGAAGTGGTACATCGCTGAATGGGTCGGTGATACGGATCTCCGACCCTGGCAGCGGCCGCCCCTGTGTGGTCATCACCGTCTCACGGTCGTCCCGGTAGTCGGTCAGGGCGATCAGGCCGTACGTTTCGGTCATCCCGAAGACGCTGACCCCGTTGGTCACACCGAGCTCGTCGATGGCCAGCCGGCGGTCCTCGACCGAGAAGCCGATCATGCCCTTGCGCAGGAACAAGCGGGACCGGTCGAATCCGGGCTGAGTGACCAGTTTGCGGGTTAGGTTCCCGAAGCCGTAGTAGACGGTGCAGCGTTGATCGTGAAGCAACTCGAGCGCGGCGGCGGGGTCGAAGACCTCCTGGAGGACGACCCGGGCGCCGTGCGTCCAGGTGGCGAACAGGGCCTGGATTGCGGCGAGGCCGTAGAACAACGGGGTCGCCAACCATGACCGGTCCTGTGCCAGGATGCCTTGCCGCTCCCCGATCCACCAACCGTTCTCGATCGCCGGTCCTTGGTGCAGTTGCACCCCTTTGGGGGTGGATGTGCTCCCGGAGGTGTAGAGCACATACATGAGATCGTGCGAGGTGTTCTCGCGCTCGCGTGCTGCCAGCTCGACGGGGTCGATCTCGTCGCCTCGGCGCAAGAATTCCGCCAAAGACTGCGCGCCTGGCAATGGCTCACCAAGTGCGACGACGCTATGAAGGTCGGGGCAGCGGGTGTAACTGTCACGCGGTCCGGGGTCGGTGAGCTCGGGGAGGAAAGTCGAAAGGATCTTGTTGTAGTTGACGCGGCGGATCTGATCGGTGGCGAGCAACAGTGCCGCTTCGGAGTGCGCCAGCGTGTACAGCAGTTCGGCGGCTGTGTGCCACGTGTTCAGCGGGGCGAGGTGGGCGCCGACCCGTGCCGCGGCGAACGCGGCGCGAAGAAAATGCGGGTGGTTACCAGTTAGAACTGAGATCGATTGTCCGCGTTGGATGCCTGCGGCCAGCAGGGAACGAGCCCAGGCGTCGACGTCGCGATCCAGGTCCGCGAAGGTGATGTGCTCCCCGTTGAACGTGATCGCGACGGCGTCGGGGGTCAGCGAAGCCCACTCGCGCAGCAATGCGCTGCTCGTCGTCGCCGCCGGTCGGTGACTGGCCAGTGATTGAGGTTTCATTGGTCGGGGTTCCTGTCTAGGTAGACGGATGGGTTGCTCATACGACGCCTGCCATGGGCACCCCTATGCTGCGGCCGCCACACACCACGAGCACCTGGCCGGTGGTGTAGCCGGCGCCGGCTAGGTATCGGACTGTTTCGGCCACGTCGGCCGGCGTCCCGCCGCGTCCCACCGGGATCGCAGCCCGGATGCGCTGCAAGATTCTCTCCGGCATCGCGGCCGTCATCTCGGTGTTGATGAAGCCGGGAGCAACGCAGTTGACGGTGATCCCACGGGGCCCGAGCTCAAGTGCGAGGGAGCGGGTTGCTCCGACCAGGCCTCCCTTGGATGCGGAGTAGGCCGTAGAACCGAAGGTACCCAGCCAGGCCCGCGACGCGATGTTGATGATCGCCCCGCGGCCGGCCACGGTCATCGGCTCGATCGCCAGCCGGGTCAGAGCAAGTGGCCCGACGAGATTGATGCGCTGAAGAGCGGTAAATCGTTCAGGTTCGAGCACTCTGATTCGGGCGTCTCGCAACACCCCAGCACAATTGACCAGAACGTCCAATCCACCGAGCTCGCTGACGGTGAAGTCGACCGCCGACCGCCGCGATTGGCCATTTGTGACGTCCAGGTGATGCGACCAGGCCTGGCCGCCGCAGTGCCTTACGGAGTCGGCGACCTGTTGGGCTCGCTCGAGGTCCACGTCGGCGACCAGGACCCGGTAGCCGTCTGCCGCCAGATGCTGCGCGATCGCCGCACCGATTCCACCGGCGCCACCGGTGACCAATGCCGTGCGTGCAGCGGTCATGGCCGCAACCTCCCTAGGTCCGTTCCTGATGTCACGTAGATCTCCTGTCCGGTGATGGCATCGCCCTCGACCAGTGCCTGAAGTTGCGCCGCGAACCCGGTCCGAATCGCCGGCGTCGGTTCGCCATGCATCACGGTGTTAACCGTGATGTGTTCGCGATCCAGTTCAATGGCCAGGGTGCGGGCCATTGACAGCGCCGCCCCGCAGAACGTTCCTGACATGGCGGCGCCGACCTGCCCCAAGGTGGGCTCGGCGGGCAGCACGATGATCAAGTGGCCGCGACTGTCGGCCAGCTGTTGGACGACCGCCTGCACCCAGGCCAGCAGCTCCGAGAGCGCTCCGCCCAGATCGGTGTCCAACTCCTGGTCCGTCATCTGCGCGAAGTCGCCCGCGTCCGGAACCCGAGGGACCACAACGACGGCGCCCGCCAGGTCAGCCGGGACGTCGAAAACAGCTGCGACGGCGGTCATCCCGGCATCCGGCTGCGTCAGTGCGGAAATTCTCGTGGGGTCGCCCACGAACAAGACCCTCGTGGCCGTGGTCGCGATGCCGTCGGTTCCCGTGGTGGTGGTCATGCTTGCATCACCAACGTGGTCACCGATCCACCATCGGTCCCACTGACGGTGCCACCCTTGCAGTAGGCCAGCCCGGTACGGGCACCGGCGACCTGACGGCCGCTGGCGGTCCCGCGTAGCTGCCACGTCAGCTCGCAGGCCTGGGCGACCCCGGTGGCTCCCACGGGGTGACCGCGGGAGAGAAGGCCACCGCTCGGATTGACCGGCAGTTTGCCACGGATCCCGGTGTGCCCCAATTCGGTCCAGCGGGCCCCCTCCCCCACGGGCACGAGCCCCAAACCCTCCAACCTGACGATCTCGGCGATGGTGAAACAGTCGTGCATCTCCACCAGGTCGATGTCGTCGGGACCAACGCCGGTCAGCCGCCACGCCTCCTGGGCTGCGCGGCGGGAGATGTCCTCGGCATTTAGCGGCTCGTCACCGCTGCGCAGGGAGCCACTGACCAGGCCACAGCCAAGAACACGCGGAACCGCACCACTGACCCCGAGCCGCGCGAGGCCGGCTCGGTTGCACAATAGGATTGCCGCCGCCCCGTCCGAGATCGGGCTGCAGTCGAGCAGGCCGAGGGGTTCGGCGATCGGCCGAGCCTGAAGCACCTGCTCGAGGCTGATCGGGACCTGGTACTGGGCGTACGGGTTGTTAACCGAGTGGGCGTGGTTCTTCACCGCGACCGCGGCGATCTGCGCGCGAGTTGCCCCGTGGTCGGACATGTAACGGCGGGCGCTCATGCCATGCCCGGCCGCCATGACGTAGCCCACGGCCGCGTCGAGGTCATTGGGATCGGGCCGAACGCCTCCGAAGATCCGATCGGTCATCTTTTCGACCCCGATCACCAGCACCACATCGTGGAGTCCGGCCGACAAAGCGACCCAGGCCTCCCGGATCGCGGTAGCCCCGCTCGCGCAGTAGTTCTCCACATTAGCGATCGGCTTGCCATCCAGGCCGAGCTCAACAGCGATCCGTTGACCGGCAACCGGGCCGCCGAATACATGACCGACGATGATGGCGTCGATCTGGTCGGCGGTCGCGCCGGCATCGGCCAGCGCGGCAGTGGCCGCGCGCGCCGCCATCCGTTCCAACGTCACGGTGGCCGGGTACTTCCCGAACCGGATCATTCCAACGCCGGCCACGTGGGCAGGATCAAGCATCGTGACGCTCCTTGGGGTCTGGGTGCTCGTTTCGGATGGCGAAGGCGAAGCCCAGGCGGTCCGCGGAACTGCCGCCATCAGAGAAGATCGCAGGCACGAGGTCGACAGGCGCACCGATCGCCGGCTCGACCCCTGGGCGGGGCTCGATGCGTGCCATCAATCGGCAGCCCTCGGGCAGATCCACGTAGCCGAGCAGATACGGGACTGAGACTCCTGGTGGTGCCTGACGCACCACAGTGAAGGTGTGCAGTACCCCGCCTCCAGACAAGGGGACTGGTTCGACCAGCTCCGACTTGCACGTCCCGCAGAACGTACGGACCGGGAAGGTGTAGTGGCCTACGGCACATCGAACACCACGCAGACCAAAAGGATCGAGGTCGAAGACCCCCTCGCGGAAAGGTTCCAACTCAGCAACATCGTCCACACTCGGCGTCACAATTCTCCTCCCAATCAACTTGATCTTTGATACATGATACAACTGCAGACTCATTATGCAAGAGGTAGTGAGCTTGTTTCTGCCCCTTTGTCGAGGCTCACTGAACCGCCTCCGACAGCACCAAACAGGCGGCCGTCAACCAGCACATCGCGACGAAAGCCGCTACTGCTGGGGCCCTCGATGCGGAACTTCCTTCAGGGAACCACAACGAAGCGGCCGACCGCTGCCGCGTTCTTCACTTCTCGATGAGCCTCCGCGACATCGGCGAGGGCAAACGATCCGGTGACGATCGGAGTGACCTGGCCGCGGCTCACCAGGTTGAGGGCGTCGTAGAGCTGCGCGCGCGTCGTACTGATCGCCGACAACATACTGACACCCGACAAGAACAGCTGGGCCGGGTTGAAGGGAACGAACTCGCCGGTGAGCTGTCCGACCAGAACCCACCGACCGCCAAGGGCCATGCTCCGTCGCACCGATTGGAAGACCGGCGTGCCGACGTTATCTATCGCCGCATCAACACCCTCACCTGCGGTCATGTCGCGGACCTGCTCGGCAAAATCCTCACCAGCCCGGGCCTGAACAACCTCAGCACCCAGCTTTTCCAGGACCTCTACCTTGGCCGCACTGCTCGTGACTGCGAGCACCCTCGCGCCACAGGCCAGGGCAACTTGCACACCATGCACACCGAGACCGCCACCAGCACCGGTCACCAGTACAGTCTCGCCAGCCCGAACCCGCCCGACATCCCGGATCGCATTCAGCTCGCTGCCCACGGTGCAGGCAATAATGCAGGCCTGCTCCGGGATGAGTGAATCAGGCAGCGGGACCAAATTGTCCTCCTCGACGAGCACGAACTCGGCATAGCCACCGTTCAAACCCACGTCGCCCAGGAACTCCGCCGAACGGCACAGCGTTTCACGCCCCGACCGACACGCCCCACACGCGCCGCACATCCGACGCCGCTGCAGGGTAAGCACGCGATCGCCCACACGTCGGTTCCGTACCCCACGGCCGACCTCGACGACCTCACCGGCCACCTCGTGACCGCAGATCACCGGCATCACGATGCCACGTCGCAGAGTTCCGCTCCGAGTGGCGACATCGTGCGAACACACTCCGCACGCCAACACCCGGACAACGCAATCCCTGTCATTAGGTTGCGGATCGGGCACATCCCAGGCTTCGAACGCCTCAGGTCCCCCTGGGCTCGCAACAACCATTGCCCTCATCACAACCACCCTAGGATCGTCCGATTCGGCCACCTGCCGAGGGTCCTGGGGAGAGGGTATCTGATATTTGATCAATGATCCAGCCGTGGATCTGCGACGCACCTGAGAGCTCCAGTGAGTCAGCGGCCGAGCTTGCAAGCATGTATATTTGATCCGAAGTCGACGCAGCAGTCTAGTAGACGGGGGAGGTCATGGTCGAACGATCCCCAGCGAACCGGTCGAGTGGCTCGAGCACGGAACGCCGTCATAGCGCTCCGAAGGTCAACCGTGCCAGCTTGGGTCGCGAAGTCGCCAATCACATCCGGGAGCTCATCTTCGCCGGCGATCTGGACCAGAGCGGACGTGTACCGCAAGACGCTATCGCGGAATCTCTCGGTGTCAGTCGACTCCCCGTTCGAGAAGCGCTGATTGCCCTTGAAGCTGAAGGGCTCGTCGAAAGCGAGCCCCACAAGGGGGCCTTCGTCGTCCCCATCACCCGAGAAGACATCCAAGATCACTACGCTGCCCATGGTGCCGCTCAAGGCATCGCTGCGACTAGAGCCATCTCCCACATGACCGATACCGTCCTGGACCGCCTTCAGAGCCTCAACGCCCAGCTGTCCGAAACGAAGGGTCGGGAAAAACAACATGGAATCAACTGGGAGTTTCACACCCTCATTAATCGCACCGGGGGCAGCCGGCGGCTGATCTGGATGTTGAAGTACATGGCGCAAAACCTGCCCCGGTCCGTCTTTGAACTCCCCCCGCCTGCCAGCCCGGAAGCACTCCGCGGTCACGCCGCAATCATTGCCGCGCTTAGGGCGAACGACCCCGACGCCGTCCAAGCGGCATGCCGAGAGCACATGAGACTCGAAGGCGACTTCGTTGTCTCAGTCCTCGAACGACGAGGCATCCTCAGCTCGTCCAACGGACAACCCGCCTGACGCGGAAAGGTCACGACCTCCAGAATCGGGCGCAGAAAACTAAAGTCCTGCAGATCCGGAATCGAAACACGGCGGGCGTGCCGCGGGCCCCGCACGGGTGGCGCCGGGCGACGCCTCTGCAGGTGACGAAGAAGTATGCTGCGAACCTGCCGCGGACGCTCTTGCGCCACCGCGCCGGGTCATTGCTCCGATTTCCAACCGAATCGTCGACCGGGCAGGAGGTCGAACTGCGGGTGAGATCTCAATGGTCAGCAGGACGGGCAGACTGGAGGTCAATGGCACATTTATGGCACACAAGGGTGGAAAAAGGTGTTCACCAGTGTCAGCCAGCGTCAACGAACCACGCACGAATCGGCGGATCGCCAACATTCTGAACGGGTATCTCCCGTTCTTTTAATCCGTAAGTCGTCGGTTCGAGCCCGACGGGGCCCACCTCGCATTTGTGCTGGTCAGAAGCTTAGATCTGCCTTCGCGCCCCACCGAACCGTCCCGGAGAAGGGCCTGATGGCACATCGCGTTTTTGAATCCGTAGGTCGCCGGTTCCAGCCCGGTGGCGCCAAGCGGTGTTTGCGCAGGTCCGCGGTCTGCCCCAGCGGGCTTGCCCCGGGCGCCAGCGCCGACATCGTTATGCGCCCCGAAGACCTGCTGGCCGCATGGGGCGCCTGAGTCAGCATCAGGGATGTCGTAGCAGCCGTACCGCAACGAAGTACCGCAACACCACCACTGCGACACGCCATCCAGCGGGCTTGGATACTGTCATCGCGTGCTCAGCCACCACCATGGTTGGGCTGCGTGAAGTTCGGGACGAAGAAGCCGCAGATTCAAATCCTGTTGTCGCCAAGACCAATGGCGCCGGCAACGCTGACTTCGAATCCACATCCTTACCCGGGCACCTGCCCTTCTGCCTGATTTCAGGAAAGTCGCCAGAAACCGAACGAGTCGTCATCAGGATGGGCGACGACACCGTGCCCGCGACGTCAGGCCGGCAGGAGATTTGGGCTCGCGACGCTCGACTCGACCGGTACACCCGGTCGAAGGTGGTCAGTGCCGCGCATCCGTGCGGCAACAACGAGTCCGGATGCCGCCGTGAGAACGCCGATGACGGCGACGGCGGCCGGGATGCCGAAGGAGTCCGCGAGAAGTCCGGACAGCAGCGCGCCGACGGCGAAGCCACCGTCGCGCCACAGGCGGTAGATGCCGACGGACTGCGCGCGCCATTCGGGGTGGGCGACGTCGCCGATAGCCGCCAGCAGCGTCGGGTAGACCATGGCCGTTCCGACCCCGAGCAGGATGGCAGCGATGAGCCAGACCCCGAAGCTGTGTCCGAAAGCGATCATCCCCAGTGCCGTTGCCTGCGTGATCATCCCGCCGACGATCAACCATTTACGGCCGATTCGGTCGGAGAGACCTCCGGTGATGAGCTGGCCGGCGCCCCAGACTGCCGGATAGACGGCGGCCAGGGTGCCGATGCGTTGGATGCTCAGCCCGGCCGTGGCAAACAGGATCGGGAACAGTCCCCAGGCCAGGCCGTCGTTGAGGTTGTTGACCAGGCCTGCCTGGCTGACCGAGGACAGTGACTTGTCCCGGAAGCTGGTGAGGGTGAACACCTGCCGGTTGCTGAGGGTTGAGACGGCGTGGGCGTGCACGGAGACGTGGTTGGCTGCCTCGACCTTCGCATGGTGATGCGTTTCCTGCACGAAAAGCACGGAGAGTCCCAGCCCGAGGGCGATGAAGGCTGCGCCGAGCAGGAAGGGGCCGGGGCGCAGCCCGTGGTTGGCGGCAATGTAGCCGGTGGCCAGGGCTGTTCCGGCGACGCCGAGGTATCCCGCGGCTTCGTTGAAGCCCATGGCCAGTCCTCGCCGGCTCGGGCCGACGAGGTCCATCTTCATCATCACGGTGGTGGACCAGGTCAGTCCCTGGCTGATGCCGAGGATGACGTTGGCCGCGACGATCCACCCCCAGGACGGTCCGAGGATGAGCAGCAGGGGCACGGGAATGGCGATCAGCCAGCCGGCGACCAGCACGGGTTTGCGCCCGTACCGGTCGGAGAGGGTGCCGGCAAAGTAGTTGGTGGCGGCCTTGGCCAGACCAAAGGCCAGGATGTAGGTCAGTGCGCTCGTGTACAGATCCAGATGGAAAACCTGGCCAGCCAGCAATGGCAGGACCGTGCGCTCCTGGCCGAGGGTGCCGCCGACCAGAGCGTTGACAGAAACGAGCAGCATGAACTGAGCGATGTTCTGTCGCAGGCCCAGCGTGATGGCAGCGCCGGTTGCTTTCATCGCGCGGTCTCCAAGCCGCCCCCGGCTGCCTGCCGCATCCAGTCGGCGGGGCCACGGTCCAGGACGGCGACGTCGGTCCGACCGATGTCGACCAGGGGAATGGCGGGGACGTCGCTCATCAGGGCTCTAAACCGGCTTCCGTGGTTGGGTATCGCACGAACGACAATGCTACAGTATTCCAATGACCACTGGAACATGCCGTGGCTGACCGAACGGCCAAGACCGAGCTGTTCGAGCAGTACGCGCGGGTTGGTAAGGCGCTGTCGGCCCCGACGCGGCTGGATCTGCTCGATCTGCTGGCTCAGGGCGAACGCACCGTCGATGCACTGGCGCGAGCCGCGGGGGTCGGGGTGTCCACGACGTCGATGCATCTGCAGACGCTGCGGCAGGCCGGGCTGGTGCGCACCCGCAAGGAAGGCACGAGCGTGCACTACCGGCTCGCCGGCGACGACGTGGCGGGTCTGTACGCCGGCCTGCGCGATGTGGCCATCGCTCACCTTGCCGACGCCGACCGGGCCCGCGCGGCCTACCTCGGCGGGGACGACGCCGGCGAGGCCGAGGACGTGCCCCGTGAGGAGCTGCTGCGCCGTGCCCGAAGCGGGCAGGTCGTCGTGCTCGATGTCCGCCCGCGCCACGAGTACGCCTCTGGGCACATCCCGGGCGCGGTGTCCGTGCCGGTCGAAGAGCTTGAGCAGCGCCTGGCCGAGCTGCCTGCCGATGTCCAGGTGGTCGCGTATTGCCGCGGCGCGTACTGCGTGCTCGCCTACGACGCGGTGCGGTTGCTGACCCGGCACGGCCGCTCGGCCAAACGGCTGCGCGAGGGCATGCTCGAGTGGCGACTGGCCGGCATGCCGATCCAGTCAGGCAGCGGGTGAGCCTGCCGTGAGCGGCCCCGATCCCGGTGACACCTTCCGCCGCGGCGTTCGGTCCTGGCCGTGGTCGCCCACCCCTACGGCGAGTCTTTCGGCCTCGGCGCGGTCTTGGCCGGCTTCGCCGATGCCGGGGCAGCGGTGGCGGTGCTCTGTTTCACCTACGGAGAGTCCTCCACCTGGCACGGCATCGAGAGTGACCTCGCCTGGTGCGTCAGACGGAGACCGGTTCGCGCATGGCCTGCCACGCGGCGAATCCGCCCAGCAGGTCGGAGGTGTCGTGACGACCGGTCTGCCGCAACAAACTGGCGGCAACCGACGAGCGCCAGCCGCCGGCACAGTACACGACCACCGGCCGGCCAGCGGGAACGTCGTCGGCGCGGCGCGCGAGCTCGGCCAGGGGGATGTGGATCGAGCCCGGGATGTGACCGCTCTCGAGCTCACCGATGTTACGCACGTCGAGCACGACAGGCACGTCGTCGGCGGTCGGCGACGCGATCAGCTCGGCAAGCTGCACCGGGGTTAGCCGGCTCGCCTGCTCCACGCGGTCGACGTGGGCCACCATCAGCACGTCCACGTCGACCACGTATCCGGTCACGTGGTCGAACCCGATCCGGGCCAGCCGCACCGTGACCTCGCTTTCGCGACCTTCGGGTGCGACCACGACCACGTCCTGCTCCGGCCGCAGCACCATACCCGCGGTCTCGGCGAACCGGCCGTCGGCCGGGACGTTGATCGCCCCGGCGAGGTGGCCGGCGGCGAAGTCGACGGCGTCTCGGGTGTCCAGCAGCACCGCGCCGCGCGCCAGGGCGGCGTCCAGGGCGGCGTCGTTCAGCGCCTTGACGGGTTTGTCGGCGTCGTAGACCTCGCGTTCCTTGCGGTTGAGGATCGCGTCGTAGACGAAGTACGGGGGTGCTGAGGGCTGGCCGGCGGTTACCAGCTCGAGGAAAGTCCGCTCGTCCATCGGCTGGCATGCGTAGTTGAGTGCCCGCTGCTCGCCGATCGTGGACTGTCGTTCGGTGGACAGGTTCTTGCCGCAGGCTGAGCCCGCACCGTGGGCGGGGAAGACCCGGACGGCGTCGGGCAGGCTCATCATCTTGCGCTGGATGGTGTCGTAAAGCTGGCGGCCTAGTTCCTCGGCGGTGAAACCGATCGAGGCCAGCAGGTCGGGGCGACCGACATCGCCGATGAACAGCGCGTCGCCGGTCAGGATGCCGTATGCCACCTCGTCGTCGGCGTGCTCGTACACCAGAACGCTGATCGACTCGGGGGTGTGACCGGGGGTCTCCATGATCTCCAGAACGACGTCGCCGAGGGCGATCCGCTCCCCGTCGGCCAGCGAGCGGATCTCGAACTCGGCCTGAGCAGCCTGGCCGTAGCCGATCCAGGCGCCGGTGGCCTGCGCCAACTCCAGATGGCCGGACAGGAAGTCGGCGTGGAAGTGGGTGTTGATCACGCCGACGATCCGCAACCCGTTCGCCGCGGCTTCATCCAGGTACTCCTGGACGTCGCGGCGGGGATCGACGACCACTGCCTGCCCGGTCGTGGTGTCACCAATCAGGTAGGAGGCTTGGGACAGGCAGTCAAGATAGTGGTGGGTGAAATGCACGGCGGGCTCCAGGTTACTCGAGCGGACGGTTCCTTCCCAGAACTATACCCCCCCAGGTATAGTGCTGGGAAGGAGCCACCAATCGGGTCCCTCCTCTAGCGTGGAGCTGGAGGCCCTGGACAAGGGCAAGAGCTACTTCGTGTACTGCCAGACCGGAAACCGCAGTTCGAGGCCACTGAGCTGATGCACGGTCTCGGATTCCAGCAGGTCCACGACGTCCAGGGCGGGATGACCGGCTGGCAGGGCGCGAGGTCTGCCCAGCACCCGCTGACCAAGGCCACGACACAGCAGCTACCACAAGAACCGCTTACCGAACCTCAGCGAGGGGGTCAATACTTACGCAGCGATGGCCATGTCCTCTCGTGCGCGCGAGTTCACTCACGAACGGGTCTTGGTTCGCCTCACCCGAAACGGCTCCGGCGACGGGCGGCCACATCGGGTGCGGCTCAGTCAGTTGTGCGACTTGAGCACCATTCGGAGCATCTTGAGGTTCACGACTGCGAAGCGCATGACCTGAACTGGAAGGTTGGTGCGCATCCGCACCGTGTGCTTGGTCGGCATAGGGGCGGTGGATGAGGCGAGATTGTCGGGAACGGCCCTTGCTACGGGTGTCCCGCGCTCGTCGTGGCTGGGGCCCGGGGTGGGCTGTGTTGCGCTCATCGGTGTCGCCCTCCGGGGGACGTCGTCATATCACTCATTCCGGCACCAGAAACCACCCGGGCCGGCCCTTCGCCTTGTAGATGAACATGACGTGGAGCATGTGCTTGATCCAGTGCCCTGCGAGACCGATCTCCCCTGTTGTCTCCGTGAGGCTGCGGCCGTAACCGGGGAACCTCACGTAGTCGGGCACGACGGGGAACATCGTCATCGACGCTGCGGATCCCTTGCGGAACCCTGCGCCCGCTGAGGCGACGCAGGCCGCACCCATCTCGGCCATTGACGCCGTGTGGGTCGGCGTCGTGGCGCCCTTCTGGATCATGTCGGCGATGCTTCGCGCGACCTGGCGACCCATGAGCCCAGAGGGCATGCCGGTTCGCGGCGGTGCCGGCGAAATGACGGTCCCCTTGGGGCTTTTCCGTGGCCGCGAGATCGGGTGCGGCGGTGCAAAGGCGATGCCGACGCCGAACAGGTTGGGATACTTGGGCGTCACATACGTCNNCCGTGGCGGTCGAACGCCTGCAGGTCCGCGCCACGGAAAGGCGGAAGCAGCATCGCGAAGTCGAAGTCCAGTGTCCCTTCCTCACCGTTGAGGGTCTCGTAGTAGAGCCGGCCCTCCTCGACCTTCTGCACGTGCGCCTTCGAGATGGCCTTGACGCCGCGCTCCTTGAAGAGCGACTCGGTCCAGAGCTGGCTCGTCGTCACGAATCCGTTCTGCTTGAACGACATCCCTCCGACGCCGAAGTCACCGAGCTCGTACTCGTTGGTGAGGTAGATGATCTCGGCACGCTCGCGCAGACCGCGCATCCGCAGTTCATGCTCGACGTTGAAGGTGTACTCGAACGCCGCACCCTCACACGTGCAAGTACCGTGCCCGACTCCAATCACCAGAGTCTGGCGCTCCCCGCGTTCGAGCTTGCGGATAACTTCGGCGAACGCATCGGCAGTGAGCTCGGCATGTTCGGCGGTGCACACCGACAGGGTGTGGCCATCCGGGCCGAGCCCGGGCGTTGCCGCGAAGTTGAGCTTCGGCCCGGTCGCATTGATGAGGTAGTCGTACTCGACCCGCTCCCTCTCGCCGTCACGGGTGGCCAGCGTGTACACGACATCAACCGAACCACGCGTCTGGTCGCCGTCACCCTCAGGGTGTAAAGCCACCGCCTTGGCCTGACGGAAGTCGATGCCCTTCTTCGCGTAAACCGGGGCCAGCGGGAATGTCACCTGGTTCCCAGTCATCCGCCCGACACCGACCCAGATGTTGGACGGAATCCAGTTCCAGTCCGCCTTGGGCGAGACGACAACCACCTCGTGCCTGGCGTCCAGCATGCGTCGAAGGTGCAGCGCCGCCGTGTGCCCGGAGATGCCCGCACCCAGAACTACGACTCGAGCCATGTGCGCTCCCGAACGAGACCAGCGGATCGACCCCCGACCCACTTTCGACCATACCGCTTGTGACACTTCGGATGTCCACATTGTGGTAGGTCGTTCGGGGGCTCCGAACCGTCCCGTAACACTCGCGAGGAGTCAGACACCTGTCTGACGCGCATGCACGACGCTGTAGCCAACTGGGCGCTTACCGAAGGGGTCACCATCAAGGAGAGTGACGACGAGTCCCATGCCTAGACGCATCGATCGGCGCTTCCTTCCTGGCGTCCGCCACCGATCCATCTCGATCGTCGCCGTCCTAGTCCAGTTCGGTCGGGCTCCAGGGCTGGACTTACGAGCCCTTAGCTCGCCAGGTCGACGACCAGCCAGATGAAGGCGACACCGACGATGGTGGACAGCACAGTCAGCCTCGTCGGGTGGCTCGCATGGGCCTCGGGAAGAATGTCGGAAGTGGCCAGATACATGAGGAACCCGGCAAAGAAACCCAGGTAAAGACCGAGCACGGCGTGTGGGATCAAGAACAAGAGCGTGATCGAGGCACCGATCACCGGGGCCACGGCGTCTGCCGCGAGGAGCGTGATGGCGCGGCGACGGTTGTTCCCGTACAGGGTGGCAATCGTGTAGGTGTTGAAACCATCGGCGAAGTCGTGGGCGATAACCGCGACGGCGACCACGATGCCCACGCTGCTGCCGGCCTGGAACGCAGCACCGATAGCGAATCCATCCATCACGCTGTGCCCCACCAGACCTGACGCCGCGAGGAGCCCAACGGCCGGTGCGTGGGAATGGTCGGCGTACTCGGACTCGTGGCCGCGGTGGATGCCCACAGTGCGCTCGATGACGTGCAACACCAGGAAGCCCAGCACGAAGGTCAGCAGCGGTGAGGGAACCCCGAACACCCAGCCCGGTTGCTGGGAGAGTGCCTCGGGGATCAGATCGAGGGCGACTACCCCGAGCATCAGCCCAGCGGCCAAACCCAGCACCAGATGCCGGTAGTCACGTACTCGCAGTGCTGTGAGACCTCCCAGCAGGGTGGTCACGAACGATCCGAAGGCGAAGAGAACCACCACGACGGACATCTCCTTTGTGCTCGCCCCTTCCCCTGCGGTCAGCAACGGGGATCGTACCTCCACTCGTTGGCGGTATTGCGACAACCTGAATATACCCTATGGGGTATTCTTCTTCCTTCTTACCTGAAAGGCACACTCCATGACCAGCGGGGCTCTCGCCACTGAGGACGAACCACGTCTGCTCCCGTCGGTCAGGTCGTTCTGGAGGTGTGGCTCGATGTGCCGCCCGTGGATGGACCATGCAGCGCCCCCTGCGCCGCCCGCAACTAGCCCAGCGGTATGCCGAACGCGAACACCCCATGCCATCCCGTCCTAGGCTGGCGACCCAGCCCCAAAGCAAGGAGCCGATCAGGTGAGCCCACGCGGCGATGACGTAACTGCGCACGAAGACGGCCCGGCCTCTGGAGACGTCCGGACCGCGCGACTGCTCGTCGCTGGCCAGTTCGTGCTGATCGGGATTCTCGTGGCGCTCCCCAACCGCCACGACTGGCCGGTGCCCACCGCGCTCGAGGTCGCCTGCAGCGCCGCCACCGTCGTCGGCGTGGCCGTGATGGTCCTCGGCGCAACCGGACTCCGCCGAGGACTGACGGCCACACCGTTGCCGAACGCCCACGCGCAACTGCGCACCGGAGGCCTGTACCGGTACGCGCGGCACCCCATCTACAGCGGGTTGCTGCTCACGATGGCCTCGATCACGGTGGCCTCAGGAAGCGGGCTCCGGCTCCTCACACTGGGGGTGCTGGTCCTGCTCCTCACCGCGAAGGCACGCTGGGAGGAGACGCGCCTGATCCAGCGATTCGAGGGATACGCCGGCTACGCCGCGCGAACTCCACGGTTCGTGCCGCGGCTACGGAGGTGACAGTGAAAAGGCTACGGAGGTGACAGTGAAAAGAAGTGCGCGCCTAGGCCGGATCCGCGGAGTTCTCAGCGTTGCCAGATTCGTCCGGTGCGGGTCGCGGTGACGGTCCTGGCGCCCACGACGGCCCAGAACCCGATCAGCATCAGGTACAAAAGCACCGCGACACCCTCAAGGACGGGGGCCAGCTCTGGGCCAGGGTCATGGTCGCCGCGGTGTAGGCGCCAAGCGGGAAGGTGAAGGCCCACCACCCGAGGTGGACGGGCAGGGGGCCCGCGAGTCGTGTGCCTACACGTTTTCGCTGATTCCGGACCCACCTCAAGCCCCTGACCAGGCCAAATACCCTCCGCAAAGCCCGAACATGCCTACGAACTGCGGAAGTCCGGACTTGGGCAGCCATACCCGCGAGTACCTGCTCGACGGTCGGCTGCGTGGGCGTCATTGGCGGTTGCGTGGTCGTGGTGGTCATGGTTTGTCTCCTGGTTCTCGGGCCCGCAGTGAGACCGGGTCTGCTCAGCACGTGGCTGTGCCGGGAACAGGTGTGGGCGCGGCGGCCGGGCTTTCTTCGAGCTCGAGGGTCACGTTGGTCAGGGCGAATCGTTCGGCCAGCGCGGCCTTGACCTGGGCGCCGGTCTGTTGGGCTTGGTGCAGGGTGGGTTGGCCGGCCAGGATGACGTGCGCTGAGGCGGGGGGGACGTCGGAGGCCAGGTTCCACAGGTGCAGATGGTGGGCGTCCACGACCCCGTCGACCCCACCGATCACGTCCAGGACCGTCTCGGGGTCCAGCCCGCGGGGGACCCCTTCCATCAGGACGTGGGTCGACTCGCGCATCAGTCCCCACCCGGTCCAGAGGACCAGGATCGCGGTGGCCATCGAGACGATGGTGTCGGCCGAGGCCCATCCCCAGGCCCAGATCGCGACCCCGGCCAACAGCGCACCCAGGGANNGCACCGGGTCGCTTAGGCGTGCCACGCCTTCGGACAGGATCCACGCACCGGTGACAAGCAGGAGCAGGGCGCCGACCTGGGGGCCATCACCTCGGCGCGGGCGAATCCGAAGCTGTGCCGGGTGCTGGCCGGGCGGGCAGGCAGGATCAGGGCACCTACCGCAATGCCGAGGCTGGCGACGTCGGAGACCAGATAGGCGGCATCGGCGAGGAAAGCCAGCGACCCGAACACGATCCCGCCGGCGACCTCGACGAGCAACAGTGCGTTGTTGACGCCCAATTCCCAGCCCAATACGCGGCGTTGCCCGGTGCGTGCGATATCAGCGCCGTGCTCGAACGCATGCCCGGGACCTGAGGGATTGGGGTTTCGTCTGAGGTCATGGCAGGGCTAGCGCGACGCGGACGTGGGGGTTGGGGGCCGTAGTAGTGGCGGCCCCCGCCCGGGTGTGCAGCCAAGGATGGATTCCCTGTCAGGTCCATCAGGAGGTCAGTGACTCCAGGAGTTCGCGTACCTTAGCGGCGGTGGGGACCCGACCGGACAGGACGACCTTCTCATCGACGACGAGCCCTGGGGTGGACATGACGCCGTACCCGATGATGGCCGGGTAGTCGGTGACCTTCTCGAACTGAGCGTCGATGCCCAGGTCGGCGACGGCCTGGCGGGTGACCCGCTCAAGGTTGACGCAGTTGGTGCAGCCGGAGCCGAGGATCTTGATGATCATGGCGATCTCTTCTTTCGAT
>PMJN01000043.1:0-4739 GCA_003157445.1 Micrococcales bacterium | reverse complement strand
CGGCCCCGGCGTACCGGGTGAAGAAGTCTGCGGGTGCCCAGCCGTGGATGACGGCGCCCAGGGCGATACCTACCAGCAGGTAGGGCCAGATCTTGCGCAGGATCAGCGCGACCTCCTCGACGCCCATCTGGATCCGGTCGTCCCAGGTCAACCCGGCTGATGGGTCGATGACCTGCCCGCCAAGGCGGGTCTCGAAGACGAACGGCTCGACCCACCGCTCGAGCTTCAGCCGGCCTAGGACGAAGCCGGCGACGATGGCGATGACCAGGCCCGCGCCGACATACAGCAGGGTCGGGCCGATCCCGAACATCCCGAACAGCAGCCCGATGGCGACCTCGTTGACCAGGGGGCTGGCGATCAGGAAGCTCAAGGTGACCCCGAGGGGAACCCCGGCGGCGACGAAGCCGATGAATGCGGGGACGGCGCTGCACGAGCAGAACGGGGTGACCACCCCGAGGCCGGCGGCCATCACGTTGCCGACGCCCTCGCGTTTGCCGCCGAGCAGCGCCCGGGTGCGTTCGACGCTCATGAACGAGCGAAGCACGGTGACCAGGAAGATGATCCCGACCAGCAGCAGGGCGATCTTGATCGAGTCATAGAAGAAGAACTGGACACCCGAGCCCAGCCGGCTCGCCGGGGACAGACCGCCGACGTCGTAGACGATCCAGTTCCAAAGCGGCAGGTTCACCTGGTATAGGGCCAGCCACACCAGCGCAGCCGCGCCCACCCCCACCCACCGATGGGTCGGGGTGGTGGGCCGCAGCCGCTCGGCGAGGCTCACGCCTTCACGGCCAGCCGGGCGCCGGGAAGGGCTTCGCGCATCCGCTCCTGGGCATCGTGGGCCAGCGCATAGTCGACCCACCGGCCACGCCGGCTCGTGGTGACCAGACCCGCCTCACGCAGCACCCTCAGGTGATAGCTCAACAGGTTCCCTGCGATCGGGACCTGCTCCTGCAGCTTGCACACGCACCGCGGCGCCTCGACCAGCATGGTCAGCACCGCCCAGCGCACCGGGTCCGCCACCGCCTGCAGCACCGCCAGCGGCTCTACCCGCCCGGGTATTGTCACTTCAACGTGGATTGATTCAGTCATATTTGAACCATAGACCTCACCCACTCACCCAGAAGGGACTTAGGTCCCTGATTGCGGTTTCACGACGGGCGAGGCCATCGTGCCAACCTCTGCGACCAAAGGACCTTCTTCCGGCGAATACCCGTAGAGGTATATTGGCTGACACTCGTCATACCGATCGGTACGCACGAGCACCTGGGCCCGACAGGAGCATGTTGATCCCCACCGGCGTTGTCCTTCACCTCAGCGAAGCCTCCGCAGGCAAGCACCGCGCAGTGCTGCGCAACGCGCTGAACTTGCTACCCGAAGTCGAGCCTGGCACGCCCATCGAACTCGTGGTGCACGGCGAGGCGATCTGCCTGGCGCTTCCGGGCCAGGTGACGGCGAACGCCCTCACCGAGGCATTGGACGCCGGAATCATCCTGGTGGTGTGCCGCAACTCCATGAGGTCGCAGAACCTGAATGACGAAGACCTCGTCCCTGGCGCCGTCACCGTCACCTCCGCAGTCGGGCACCTCGTAGCCAGACAGGGCCAGGGCTGGGCGTACCTGCGTCCATAGAGGCCGCGGCGAAGGAACACATACAACGCTTTTCGGTGGTGTCGCTGCCGTGGGATCAACCGAGCGCTGTCGCCCCCCGCGGGCAACTGACGCACCCTGAGAGTTGGCTAAGTACTCGGGGAAGCCTCAAACGACTGCAACCCCATCCGCTCAAGCTCTGGCTTTCACGTAGGGCGGTCATACGAGTGTGGCGCGATCAGTGACGGCAGCTAGCCTTCCGGGCATGGACCAGTCGACGGACACGAACGCAGCCATCTGGAAATCCGAGGAGGGCGCCCAGTACTGGACGGCCAAGACCGCCGAGCGTGAGCAAAAGCGTGCGGCACAGTGGCAGTTCATGGGCGAACTCCTCCCCTTCGGCGAGCAGGACGCCTTCACCTTCCTGGATCTGGGGGCCGGAACTGGGGCGGCGGCGAGAGGGATCCTCGAGCTGTATCCACGCAGCGTCGCGATTCTCACCGACTTCTCATCGCAGATGATGGGTGAAGGCGAGCGCCAGATGCAGCAGTTCGCGGGTCGCTTCGGGTACGTCGAGTTCGACATGTCGACGAGCAACTGGCCCGCCGCGATACCGGCAACGGTCGACGCGGTCGTGACCTCGATGTGCATCCACCACCTGTCCGACCACCGGAAGCACGGTCTGTTCGCCGAGATCTTCGAGCGCCTCGCCCCTGGCGGTTGGTACGTCAACTATGACCCGGTGAGCTCGCCGGATCGCGTTGTCGAGGCCACCTGGGAGCGAGTGAACGATCGCGACGACCCCGAGGCGGCAGGCAAGCGCCTCCACCGCACGCCGCAAGAGCAGTCTCGCCACGAGAACCACGTGCGCTACGTCATTCCCCTTGACCAACAGCTGGACTATCTGCGATCGGCAGGCTTCCAGGGGGTCGATGTCTATTGGAAGCATCTGGAGAACGTGATCTACGGAGGTTGCCGACCAACCTGAGTCCGCCTCCATACCTTCTCCATCTGTGATCCATCGGTCCTCCTGACTTGCCGACCATCCTGACGCGGTGACGCAGAGTCCGGGCGAAGTCTGCCGCCCGGCCGACCAGGAGGAGACGTCGATGACTATGCAAGAAGAACGAACGGACCGGAGCCCCAACGCCACCGATGTCTGGGTCCGTGTGCCACGCCGAGCGGCAGCCTGGGGGGCAAGGGCCCGCTGGGCCCGGCACGCTATCCAAGCTGTGGTGATCGCCGTCGTGGGTTGGCAGGCGGCGGGCCATGTGACGTCCGGTGGGCAGTCTACGGAGGCGTGGTGCCCGATGGGAGGGTTTGAGGGTGCCTGGACGGTGTTGACCACCGGGCGGACGGTGGCCCACGTGCACACCTCAAGCCTCGTACTGGCCGCCACGGTGCTGGTGCTGGCCCTTGTCGGGCGGGGGTTCTTCTGCGGCTGGCTCTGCCCGCTCGGCACGCTGCAGGAGGTGGTGCACAAAGCCGGGCGTGCTGTCACCGACAGGGTGCCGCCGCTACGCCGACTGCGCCGCAGGCTGGAGCGCGGTGCCGGCATCGAGCGGTGGCGCCGGATCGACACGGTCCTGCGCTGGGGCCGCTGGCTGGTGCTGGCCTGGGCGATCATCGGCGCAGCGGTCACCGGGACGATGGTCTTCCGGGTTGCCGACCCGTGGATCGCGCTCCTGATGGTGGCCCAGTTCGAGGTCAGCCTCGCGTTCGTCGTTCTGGTCGTCACCCTCGTCCTGGCACTCTTCGTCCAGCGGCCGTTCTGCCGCTACGCGTGCCCACTCGGGGCGGTGCAGTCGCTGGCCGGCAAGCTCAGCCCGATCGCCATCCAACGTGACGCCTCGGCCTGCCTGGGTTGTGACCTGTGCAACCAAGCCTGCCCGATGGCGATCCCGGTGAACACCCGGACCCGGGTCACCGACACGTCCTGCAACGGCTGCCTCGAATGTGTCGCTGCCTGCCCCAGCCTGAATGGCCTCAGCGTCACCCTGGCCATGCCAACCTTGCGCACCCGCAGGACACCGCCCGCCACCGAACCTGACCTGCAAGCTGCTGCCGCATCGGAGATCATGAGATGAGAAGCCCACTTCGAGCCGGCCTCCGTGACGCCACGACAGCGCCCGAGCTCGCACTTCCCCGCGGGCAGCGCGCGGTGCCGACACAGACCAGGCTGCACACCCGCCGCATACCAGTCGCGATGTACATCGCGGCGTTGCTCCTGCTTCCCACACTGATGGTCGCCGGGTTCATGAGCGCCGGTCTGTGGGCCAATGCCGAGACATCGGCCACCACCCAGTCAGGGACCCAGGAAGGCACTCCCTCAGGGGAGAACGGCGCGGGCGCCGAGGCTCCTGCAGCACCGGCCGACGTCAAGGGGTCGATGACCGTCCAGCAGGTGGTCGACGCCTTCCCGCCGATCACCGCCGCGCAGATCCTGGGCAAGCTCGGCGCCGCGCTGAACACGCCCACCTCCACGCAGCTGAAGACGCTGGTGGAGAAGGGCAACAGCATCGACATCCCCTCCCTGCGCACCTGGCTGCAGGGACAGGGGGCCAAATAGCAACAGGCAAGTGCGCTAAGCGGGGCAGGTGCTCGGGTTGTTCAGACGCGGCACCAGCCCGAAAGCGGAGACGCCCAGCGCCAAGACCGCTGTGGAGACATCGTGCGGGTCCGAGTTCACCAATCCGAATGAGGCCAGCACGGTCACCGCCGCGATCGCAGCGCAAGGCGTGCAGCCGAGGTCGGGCTTGAGCCCGGTTCCGGCGCGTGGGAGGTAGGTCGCCAGCGTTGTTGCGCTGGCAAGGGCGACGCCGGCGACCAGGGCCGTCCAGCCAGGTGATGTCGCCATGACCCAGCCTCCAGAGGCAGCGACCATGAGCACGAACAGCACGGGTGCGATCAGGCCGACCGCCATGCGCCTTCGCAACGGCCAGGCCGCCAGAGCGTTGGCATATCTGCGGTGGGCCGCTGGTGCTGCCGGTTTGGCTGACGGATCAGTTTCGGGGATCGAGCCCATCAAGTCCTCCATCGTCGTCGATCATCTGCAACAGCCCATCCAGTCCACCGGCCAGGTAGCCGGTCCAGTCCGGGCCCGTTCGCCCCCGCGTGCGGGACTGGGCCAGCCAGCGAGCGCGGACTTCC
>PMJN01000507.1 GCA_003157445.1 Micrococcales bacterium | reverse complement strand
CGAGCGGGCCGCCTCGAAGGCCTCTTTCTTTTTGGCTATGTCTCGGGTGATTGTGGATGCGCCGACGACTGCGCCGTTGGCGTCGCGGATCGGCGAGACGGTGAGCAAGACCGGGAACACCGTCCCGTCCTTTCCGACACGCAGGGTCTCGAAGTGGTCAACATTCAGGCCGCTCTTAATCCTGGCCAGGATGGAGACGATCTCACCGGTCCGGCCCTCAGGGCTGAGCCGGTCGATGGATGTGCCGACCATCTCTTCGCTGGAGTAGCCGTAAATCCTCTCTGCGGCAGGGTTCCAGCTCGTGACCATGCCGTCGACCGTCTTGGCGACGATGGCGTCGTTCGAATTCTCGACGATCGCCGTCAAGAGCTTGGAGTCCTCGAGCGCTTGAGCGTGCCTGGTCACCTCGCGCGCGGCCGCGATCACCAAGAGGACTTCTCCGATGTCGAGGTGGGACAAACTGATGTTGACCGGGAGCTCAGTTCCGTCTGTTGCCTTCCACTCAGCCGCAAATCGAGTCCCATGGACCGGCTGGGCGCCAGCGTCTGAATGGGCTGGCCGACCAAGTTGTCGCGTTCATAGCCGAACAGCGACTCCGTCTGGTGATTGACAAACCGGATATCGCCCGCCTGGTCCATCCCCACCAACGCGTCCGGCACAGCCTCCAGCAGACTCTCGAACTTACGTGTCTTCGAAGACATCTGCTCCTTTGAAACTGCATCAGTCAGCGCGGAGTTTCTGGTAGAAGTTCTATAAACGACTTTACGTCGGGCAGAGCCTCACCAGATAGGAATTACCTAAACCGGGCAAATCGACCGTCCACCCGTCCCGTAACCGGATCCTTGGGTTCTTGCGGTGAACCTCTCGGATGGAGTCACCCATGTCGGTGCAGTTGCCCTCGTTGGCAACCTGAAGGAGGCTCCGAGGACTCCGACAAGATAGTGAGACAAGTTCACCGACACGTCGCTGAGACATCGCATCACAGGCCCGCACCCACGACAAGTTCGATGAGTTCCTACACCTGCGGTAGGTCTCAGTTGATTTGTCGGTCTCACACTTCGCGCACTGTGGTCGGCCACGACCATGTCGACCACACCGCACCACGACGCCACCGATGAGCGGTGTGCCTGCGAGCGGCAAACAGTTCGTGGAGCCGGTATCCGCGAGTCTCTAGCGCGTCCGCAGCCCGAGCGGATCGGCCAAGTGGGGTTTCGACGTGGACCAGGACATCGATGGCTTCCAGTGCTGGCAGGGCCAGTAAACGTTCAAGCTCCGCGACGTTAGGCCAGGGCCGCCGCCAACCGCCAAAGGGATGGGTACCTCAAGAACTCGACGACCGTCCGTCTCACCTTGATCAGCCACGCCACTGCTTAAGTACCCCAGCAGCCACTTCCAAGCCTGCGGAACGCTCCCGAGTATCCAGAGAGTCGTCAAGGTTGACGGCCGCGGCGTTCTTACCAATATCTAAGGGACTCTAATGATCTGTTATATAGCCTTAGATATTGGTAAGGTCTAGCCATGGACGACCGCAACAACCCCTACTCCCCCGGTGCCGGTCTGCGCCCGGCAGCCCTGGTCGGCCGCGACACCGAGTTGCAGGACTGGAGCGTCGCCCTTGACCGGATAGAGAATGCCCGATCCGCCCGGGCCATCGTCCTACATGGCCTGCGTGGCGTGGGAAAGACCGTCCTGCTGGGAGACTTCCACCAGCAGGCCGAAGACCATGGCTGGGTAAGCGTGATGATCGAGGCCAACACCGGGCGCCCCTTGCGTGAGGCTCTGGCCCGCGCCCTTTACCCGGTGGTTCGCGAACTCGTCCGACCAAAAGCAGGGGACAAACTCAAGAATGCGCTGGCCACGTTCAAGGCATTCAGCGTCAAGGTCGACGCGAGCGGGGCCTGGTCCTTCGGGCTCGACGTCGCTTCAGCACAGGGTCGTGGTGACTCCGGGGAGCTCGAGACCGACCTCAGTGAGCTGATCAAAGACCTCGCCGAGGCCGCGCAGGAACAGAGCCGGGGGCTGGCGATCCTCATCGACGAAGCCCAAGACCTGAGCAACGACGAACTGAAAGCACTTTGTGCGATCTGCCACCAGGGTGGGCAGCGGGGCTGGCCGTTCCTGCTAGCCCTGGCTGGATTGCCCAACCTGCCCAGGGAGCTCGCTGAGGCCAAGAGTTACGCCGAACGGCTCTTCACCTACCGAGAGATCACCCAACTGGAACAGGACGCGGCCAGGCAAGCGTTGACTCGGCCGGCCGCCGCAGAAGGCGTCTCGTGGGAGGAGGCAGCCCTCAGCTACGTGGCGACAGAGGCCCGCAGCTACCCCTACTTCCTGCAGGAGTACGGCCAGGCCACCTGGAACGCCGCAGTCGGCACCACGCTGACCTATGACGACGCCCGGGTCGGCACCGTGTCAGGCCAAGCCCACCTGGATGCCGGGTTCTACCGAGCACGATGGGAACGAGCCGCACCTGCGCAACGGGCCTACCTGCAGGCGATGGCGCAGGACGGCGACGGCCCCAGCCAGTCTGGCGAGGTCGCAGCCAGGCTCGGAAAGACCCCCACAGGCGTTGGGCCGATCCGGGACAGTCTCATCAAGAAGGGCCTCATCTACTCCCCCGAGCACGGCCAAATCGCATACACCGTCCCAGGGATGGCTGACTTCATCGCCCGACAGCCGCAGCCGTAACAGCACTACAGCTCCAGCTGACTTCCGCCCCTGGCAACCTGGCCGGGACAGTGGGCCAACGTGGACCGAGACCCCCAATGTGTGACTCGCAGCGGTAAGTGGCGCCGAAAGCGCCGTGCTGAATGGCCGCTGCCTTCCTACCGCTCGCCGAGTACGAGCAGGCTGCGGTGATGATGTCGTTGGTGACGACGGTGAGCCCGTTGATCTTCATGATGCGGTCGATCTGGGCACACGGGCGACGCAGGAGCCGGAAGTTACCGCGGGGGGTGTCATCCGGTTTAGATGTGAGACGGGGTGTCTCCGCTTGACGCCCCTGTCCCGGTGAATGCTGCGGGCACGCATATGGGGAATCTGCCCGTTCAGGACCCGCCTGAGTGTCGATGTCCGAGGTCGCGGTGTGCGGATGTCCGAGGTCGTCTGCACCGTTCCCCTTGCGGACGTCGGA
>PMJN01000363.1 GCA_003157445.1 Micrococcales bacterium | reverse complement strand
CACTACCGGCGGCACGCGCGGGCGCGACTTGCCGGCACTGGCGGTTATCGGTCTGGCAGATGTCACTGCGAATGGGCTTTTCGCCTTCGCCTCCTCCCGCGGCATGGTCAGCGTGGCCAGCGTGCTCGCCTCGCTGTACCCGGTCGCCACGCTCTTTTGGGCGCGGGTGATTCTGGCCGAGCGGCTGCGCCACGTCCAGGCCGTCGGCGTCGCGCTGACCTTGTTCGGGGTGGTCGCCATCGCGCTGTGACCCGACGGATGGGGACACGTTCCCCGTGCGAGAATCTGTGAGTGACACCCACCCCGAAGAGCCCCCGCGACAGTGCCCTGGTCCGCGCTGCCCGACGTCAGAGCGTCCCATATACGCCCGTCTGGTTCATGCGTCAGGCGGGCCGGTCGCTGCCGGAGTACCGCAAGGTCCGTGAGGGTGTCGGAATGCTGGACTCCTGCCGCAAGCCGGACCTGGTCGCAGAGATCACCATGCAGCCGGTCCGCCGGCACGGGGTGGACGCGGCGATCTTGTTCAGCGACATCGTGGTGCCGTTGGCTGCCGTCGGTGTCGACCTGGACATCGTCCCGGGAGTGGGACCTGTCGTGGCACAGCCGTTTCGGACCCTTGCCGACCTCGAGCGCCTTCCGGAGTTGACCCTCGAACACCTCCCGTACATCACCGAGGGCGTGCAGTTGGTGCTGCCCGAGCTCGGCGATACGCCACTGATCGGTTTCGCCGGGGCCCCCTTCACGCTCGCGTCCTACCTCATTGAGGGTGGACCGTCCAAGAACCATGAACGAACCAAGGCAATGATGCACGGCGACCCACAACTGTGGCATCAGCTGTGCGGGCGACTGGCACAGATTTCCGGAGCGACCCTTCGAGTCCAGGCACTGGCCGGGGCATCGGTGGTACAGCTGTTCGACTCGTGGGTGGGCGTGCTGTCCCGCTTGGACTACGATGCTTTCGTCCAGCCGCACTCGGCAGCGGCCTTGTCGGCCGTGGCAGATCTGGACGTCCCGAAGATTCACTTCGGGACGTGCACCGGTGAGCTGTTGGCCTCGATGGGCGCAGCCGGCGCCGATGTAGTAGGAGTGGATTTCCGTACATCTCTGACTGATGCCCGCGCTCGCATCGGAGACCAGTACGCAGTGCAGGGCAACCTGGACCCGGCTCTGCTGTTTGCACCCTGGCCGGCACTGGAGAAGGTGGTGCGATCGATCGTGGCTGAGGGTGCGCAGTCTTCGGGACATATCTTCAACCTCGGTCACGGGGTCCTGCCAGGCACCGACCCCGAGGTACTCACCCGCGTCGTCGAGCTCGTGCATGAGGCTTCTGCTCACTGATGTCTTATGGTTGCGGCGCAACAATGGCCCCGACGCGGGCGTCGCAACTGCCACAAGAGGGGCCCTGGAGGCGTTCTGAGCGGGAGTGTAGGCCGCTGACTCTTTATGCTACTGGCGACCGGACCACGGCCACCACAACCTGCCAGGACGGTGCAGACGGGGTGCTGAGCACACTCAGGTGTCCAGCCGATCGCCCGGACGCGGGGGAGTAGGGGTCACCGAACGCGCCGTGCATCACAAACCTCCCAAGGCCGGCGCTGAAGGGGAGGTGCACAACGGAGCGGTCGCCTTGGTTCCATGACCAAGGCTTCAATTTGGATACGCGGCCCAGCTGTGACTGACCCAACTGCAAGCCGGGCCGGGCATCGGTCAGGATAAGGACTTGACATCTTCCCGGCCATGAATGACCAGGATTCCAACTGCTACCCGGAGGCAACATGTTGAGGTTCGCGCTTTACCGGCCCGGCCAAAACTGCCAAGTCTGCACGCGCGGCCGCGCCATGGGCTGCCGCGGTTCACTTCGGGTCCTACAACTGAAAGAGCACAACGGGTTTGGTTATCGCCTGCCAGAGCTGAACGAGCAGCCCTCCACCGACCGCCGGAAGGATTTCCTCCCGGCCCTGAACGACCGGGTTTACACCCTAGGAGCGAACTGATGACCCCAAAGCCATCCGCCAGCCAGATCCGAGACATCAACGACACGATTCGCTACGCCATGTGGTCAGTGTTCAAGGTCACCAGCGCGTTGCCGCAGGATCGCGAGAAGGTGATAGCCGAGGTTGAGGCACTGTTCGCTGACGTGGCCGGGCAGGGCGTTGTGGTGCGCGGGGTCTATGACGTCGCCGGGCTGAGGGCCGACGCAGACTTCATGATCTGGTGGCATGCCGAGGACATCCGCACGGTGCAGTCGGCGTATCACCAGCTGCGCCGTACCGAGTTCGGCTCTCACCTAGAGTCGGTCTGGTCGGTTGCCGCGCTGCACCGGCCAGCAGAGTTCAACAAGGGACACATCCCGGCGTTCATGGCTGATGAGCACCCCAAGGACTTCATCTGTGTCTATCCGTTCGTGCGTTCCTTTGAGTGGTACCTCATGGAGGACGAGCAGCGGCGCACTCTTCTGTCCGAGCACGGGCAGATGGCGCGCGGCTACCCGGACGTGCGTGCCAACACCATTGCGTCATTCGCACTGGGGGACTACGAGTGGATCCTGGCGTTCGAGGCGGACGACCTGGCCCGCCTCGTCGACCTCATGCGCCACCTACGAGGCTCCGAGACGCGGCGCCATGTTCGCGAAGAGACGCCGTTCTACACCGGACCACGGGTCGAGGTCGCATCGTTGATCAACTCCCTGCCCTGACAGCTGACCGCCCTTTAGCACACGTGTTCGGATGACTGATCGCTGAATTCAATAAGGCTCTGACCTGCCAACCGGGGGCACACACCCAACCGGGGTGTTGGGCTCGCCGCGGCAGGTGGCCGGCTGTGTGCTCTCAAGGCAGAGCATCGTGAAAATGGTATGAGACGACCCTTGAACCAGCCCACCGAGAATTAGCCGATAATCTACATTATGTCAATCTACGGTAATTTCGTGCCCCCACGGCTTGTGAGATCACTCCCCCGAGGGTTCGGTACGTGGCCGAGCTCGAGGAGTCAAGCCACTGGCCGTCGGAGGTGAGCTCAAGGTGATTGAGCTGAAGAACGAGATCGAGTTTCTCAGGAAGTTGCTCCCAGACAACGGAAGCGATCCCAATCTGTAGTCAGACATATTTCGGCGTTCGCCGCGAGGATGACTGCGAGATCACAGGCGGCCCTCACGCAGTTCAGCCTCAATGGGAGGACCATGTGCTGGATTCCTCCCGTGTTGGCTGAGGTGGCGGCAACCTAAGTCGGTTGCCGCCACCTCAGCCATTCAGTAGGCGCTCCCCCTATGGACCGCCCGGGGCAGGTACCCCAGTGGGTACCCCAGTGGGTACCCCACCGGGACCTCCAGTTCCGGGCGGCTGCCCGCCGGGACCGCCCGTACCTCCAACCCGTGGTGCACCACCACTTGGGCCGCCGCCTGGGCCGCCAAGACCCCCGGCGACGAGGTTTGGGTATGACCTTGTGCCCAGAGCGATCAGCACGATCAGAAGGACGACGGGCAGCCAACGTGGAAGCTGAACGAGCAGCCATGCGGCGAGCAGGCTGATGAGCCCGAGCGCCGGAAGGTAGAACCTGATCACGTGTATGTCGCTACCGGCTCCCGAAGCCATCCGCACCGTCCAGTCGTAGGCCGCATACAGGCCCCAGATACCGATCCAGCCGATGGCCAGGACGGCGCCGACGACAGCGTCGCGCCGATACCTGGCTTGTTGCTCAGGTTGGCTCCCCCGTCGTCGGGAGCTCATCGCGCGCACCGCCATCCACCCCAGAGCACCCAACGCCAGGAGCAACATCGGCATGCTGGCCGTCAGGCGCGCCGGCATATGTTGCAGGTTGGGGATCACCGAGGCGAGACTGAACGTGATCTCACCGGAGGAGTATCCCGTCTTCAACGGGCTGGCGTATGCCAGCTGATCGAACACGAGCATCCCGGCGACAAGCGCAGCGACCGATCCGAGCCACCACCCGACTGTGCGCCGGGGCAGCGCCGCACGGCGGAATACCAGGAGCACCGCAAGCACAGCCACAGCCAGGATGACTACGTTGGTGTAGCGGACCAGAACTGCGGCCTCCATCGACACGAAGCCGAGCAGGCCAATCACAGTTCGCCGCCGCACCGTCACCTCCATGGCGAGCATCGCCCACAGCAGCGCTCCGGCGCCGGCCGCAATCAGTGAGGCGTCGGTGAAGGTCGGCATCGTGGCCCGCCAAGCAAAGGCCAGTGCAGCTCCCGAGCTGCAGAACAGGACTACCGCCCAGGTTCCACCCCAGCGCCCGAGCCAGCGGCGAGCGCCGAAGAACAGGCCTAGGGCGCCCAGCGCCCCGTAGAACAATGGGGCCACCCGAAGTATCCCCAGCATCTGGAACGGGGCGGCAAGGAACGGGTAGCCGGGGTTCTTCTCACTGATCCAGGTACCGCTGGCCGTATGTACCCACTGTGAGATGCCCATTCCACCGCCGCTGCTGAGCTGTTTGAGCAACTCCTGGTACTGCAGGTTTGTCAGGCTCAGCCAGTGTCCCTGGGTCAGCGCAATGATCGACGCGCGGTAGGCATAGTCATCCGGCTCGAGCAGTTGGGCAGATCTGAGCAACACCGCTGCGCACAGCGCCGCGAAGGCTGCTGCCGCCACCAACACCTCGCCCCGACCGATCCGGTGAGGTGGACTCTCATCGACGCGATCGATGGTACCTACCGACCCGTCTTGGCTGGTGCCTGCAAGCTGCGCTGTCATGTCCTGGTGCTGATCGCCCATGTCTTGATCATGTCCATCGCGCCTCTGTGGAACCTCTGAGAAACCTAGGAAACTCCAACGTCTCGGGCGGGTCGATAGGGCCACNNTGAACGGCTGCCAGAACAGGACGACAGTGGCCAGCGTGGTCCACGGGATCGTCCAACCGGTGGCGAGCAGGTCGAAGACCACGGCGGCCAGTGCCGCGCTGCCGATGTAGTAGGCATTGTCCTTCGGGTCCAGGGCCAGTCGCACTGCTACCGAGACGAGCAGCACACCAGGCAGGCCTCTGGTGAGCACTGCCACCGTCGAGGCGGCGGGTGCCAGAAGGAGCTGGGCTGTTCGTCCCCACCGTGGCACCAGCACGCCCCGCACGCCGAGGGTGTACAGCCCCGACGCGGGTGATAGACCGACCGGCGGGCTCAGCGCGCCGAGAGTGCGCGGGTTGGCGAGCACGAAGGGTGCCCAGGCCAAGACTGTTCCGGCGGCCGCCACGGCGCCCGCTCGCAGCCGTCCCCATGGCAGGACAAGCAGTAGTGGCAGAAACCCGATGGCCCAAGGCTTCGCAGCGATGGCCAGAGCCATTGCTGCGCCCGCCAGGACGGGCCGGTCGGCGGACACGGCGCGCAGAGCCACGATCGCGAAGACCATCGCCAGGACGTCATCCAGGTGCCCCCACCGGACCGAGAGAACCGTCCAGGCGGGGATGAGTACCATCGCCGCAATGAAGAGCCGTCGGGCCTTTCTGGCTGGAGCGACCAACGGTGCGAGCGCCACGATGAGCAATGGGCCGGCCGCTGCCATCGCGATCTGAGCGACCGCCTTGGCGAGGTTGGCGGGTAGTGGGCTGAGCAGCGCGGCCACTATCAACGACAGGGGGCCGGTCTGCAGCCACGGGGCGTCGGCGAAGAGGTTGAGGCCGGAGCCGTGCAGAAGGAGCCTTGCGCCCTCAACGGAGAAGTGCCATGACAGACCGGAACTCGGCCACATGTACCAGGCCCACCACGCGGTCCACATGGCCACGAATGTCCAGGAGGCCACAACGGGCAGTGGCTTACGGTGGACCGCCATGGGTGTCACCCTAATGACCCGGGCCGCAAGTCCTGCCCGAAATAGCGATCTTGGTCGGGAAGCAGTCGCCGCCAGTTCTGAGCGGCATTGCATTCGAAAATGGTCTCCTCGCCGTCATCCTGGTCCCACTGGCTGCCGACCTCGATGAACCCGAGCCCGGCGACCAGACGGCGGGAAGGCAGATTCTGCGGGCTTACTGTCGCACGGAACCGGAAGACGGCGGGGTCGCGCTGTGCCCAGTCGAACATGGCGAGCACGGCTTCTCGCGCGTACCCCAGCCGGCGATAGGGGGCAAACACCTCGTAGCCGATCTCAAGCATTCCGGAGTCGTCAGCGAGACCATGGAACCCGATCCGACCGACCACGACCTCAGGGTCAGCGCGCAGCACTATCGCCCGCAGAAGCAGGGGCAGCGACTCTGGCTTCACCCGGGCGATGGCGAGTCGGAATCGCAGGGCGCTCGCGATGGCCAGTGGCCAGTTGTCCGGGATCCGGTAGCTGACCATCGGCTGGGCGGACTCCCGGTCCCCGCGCTGCAGTGCTTCCATGAGCTCAAGGGTCATTGGCGCCAGATCCAGCCGGCCGGTGCACACGCGCGTGTTCGTCATGATGGCTTACCGGTCGATGCTCTGGTGCCGGACTGCCGCGAGCTGCCCAGCTGAACACTGGCCAGCACCTCTGGACGCATGAGCCGCCCAGAAGGGCCGTTCTCGTAGCGAAATCGGACGAGCTCGGCGGTGTCCATCATCGCGCGTCCCAAGTTGAGCTCACGCCGCTGCGCCACCCACGTGATCAGCTCATGAGGCTGGGTGATGTCTGCTGCGAAATGGAGAACGTTGGCATACCAGATCTCCCGTCTGAATCCGGCCTCACGCCATCCGTCGTCCTTGAGTTCGTCCCTGAGGACGTCCATAAGCCTGGCCGCGTTGAGGTTGACCGGTAGTGCGCGAACCATGACCGAACCGGGGGTCAGCGTGAGCCCAACCAGATCCAGCTCAATCGGCCCGACCCGTCGGGCTGCCCTGCCTAAGGCTTCGGCATATCTGCCAGCCAGCTCATCGGAGCGCTCGACCACTTCGCGATAGCGCTCGAGCACCCGTACGGTGAAGTGCACTGAGCCGGCGACACCTGTTCGGAAATGTTCGGGGCCGGTATACACCTCGACCTGCGACATCAACTGCTCCAGCTTTTCGGCCATTACCCGGGCCGGGCGGAGCACCACGCTCATCGGCCATCGGCCTCCCTCTACTGGCGGGCTCGCACGTTGGTATCGCCCCTGGCCGATCAGCGGCGCCGCCTCGTCAAAGAGCCGGTCAAAACTCGCCGTGCGCTCGCCCTCTGGGTCACGTTGTCGGTGATCTTGTTGCTCAGCTGGGATGTTCATCGCGCAATCACGTCTATCACTTTCCCCATCTGTGCCCCAGTGTCGAAGAATTGCCTTCCAGTCTCGGGAGGTGGCCACAACTCCTGCGCGCTTGATCTGGGCGTTGGTGAGCGTCTGCTGGTGGAAGGGGTGCGTCAGCCAGAAGAAGACCTCACGGCCGTAGGCGTGTGCCTGCTCCCCCGGAACCTCCCAGCCGTTCATCCTTGTCAAGCAGTCGTCGTCGGGATTCTCTTTGACTAAGGTGACATAACCTCGAGGTTCCCCCTCCAACTGAGCTGTCAGGCCCGCGCCGTATCTGGTCAGCTCACCCATCTGCGCAGGAGCGCGAACGATTGTGCTCACCGTGAACCCGCAGATTTCCTCAGACGCCTGCTCGAGGGCGAACTCGAGGTCGGCAGTAGCGGCCGGCTCGACGAAAGACGCAGGGGCCCGTTTCGGACTGTAACTCTCAACCTCAACGAAACCCTTATGGGCTAGTTCTGTTCGCAAGTCAGCCATCTTGGCGGATCGCCCGTTGTGGTTGATCCCTGGCATAAACCGCGACGTATGTCGCCATCAGATCGTGAACATCCCGCGACCCACTTCGCGTACGGCGCCGCTGACCAGGATGGTGCCGCTCTCCCCCACCATCAGCTCCAGGATCGAGGGGCGCTGGATCGCACTCCCCTGGCGGATGCGGCGTCGAAGGTCTTGCTGTCCGTTCGCCAGGAACCAGCCACCGAGGTTCGCGCAGGCCGATCCGGTGGCCGGATCCTCGATCACCGAGTGGCTCTGGGTGAAGAAGAGCCGGGCCTCGATGGTGTCCGGACCGGTAGGTGCCCAGATGTAGACCATTGACTCACCATCAGGGCCGCGTGGCGAACTTGGTCAGGAGCTTCAGATCGGCGGACGCGGCCTGCACGTCGGCGGCCGAGCGCAGCGGCAGGATCAGCTGGATCGTGCCGGCGTCGACCCACAACGGCTCTGCTGCGACACAGTCCGGGCCCAGTCCGATCATTGCGCTCAGATTCGAGTGCGACACATCGACCGGGTAGGAAACTGGCGACTTCGCCTGCAGCGTCCACCTGGTGCCCGTGACCCGCACCGGGATAACCCCAGCGGGCATACGCAGCAGGACCACGTCGGTCGCGCTTGACAGCTCACGTACGACGTATGCCGTGCCCAGGGTGGGGTGCCCGGCGAATGGCATCTCGTAGCTGGGTGTGAAAATACGCACGTTGGCGCTCACATCCGGGCCTCCGGGCGTGATGAAAGTCGTCTCCGAGAGATTGACCTGACGGGCCAGATCCTGCATGTTCTGCGTCGATAGGCCGCTCGCGTCCTCGAAGACGCACAAGGGGTTGCCGGAGAACGGATTGTCACCGTCGGTGAAGACGTTCAGGATGCGGTAGTGGAGCAGCACGGCAGGTCAGGGCTCGATTCGCATAGCCACAGCAGTGCCGAGCTCCACTGTGCGGCTTACCGTGCAGAGCCTGTCATGCGAGCGCCGCACGGCCTCTGGCAGGAGCGACCGCGCGTCGTCCCCACCCTGGCCATCGGGGAATCTCAGCCGGAAGGTCACCGAAAGCTCCTCCATCCGGTTCCCGCCCTCGTCTCGCACCTTCTTGCCGTCGACCTCCACCACGAACAACTCGGGTTCGGCCCGACGGGTCGTGAAGATGTCGACGTCGATGGCCGAGCACCCGCCGATGGCGGCCAGGAGAAGGTCCACCGGCGTGAACTCCTCGGTGGTTCCGTCGCCGAACTGTAGGGTGCCCCCACGTCCGTTGACCGCCGTGTAGTGCCCGGCCGACGTGCGGGTGATCTTGACGTTGCGTTGTGAGTCGAATGCCATGCCCCTACTTTGTCAGAGGGATCACTCAGCGAGTTCACCCTCCTGTCGGTGGTTGGCCATACCCTTCGAACGTGCGCTTCATACATACCTCTGACTGGCACCTGGGACGTTCCTTCCATCGAGTCGGGCTCCTTGACGCCCAGGCTCGATATCTGGACCATCTGGTTGAAATGGTCAGAGCTGAAGGCATCGACGCCGTGCTCGTCTCTGGAGACGTCTATGACCGGGCACTGCCTGCCCCAGAGACCGTGGAACTGCTGTCGGAGGCGGTGACACGGCTCATCGACGCCGGTGCCGCTGTCGTCCTGTCCAGCGGCAACCACGACTCGGCGATCCGTCTTGGCTTTGCCTCCGAGCTTCTGGCCCGGGCGGGGCTTCACATCCGGACGGCCCTGAGTTCGGTGGGGACGCCGGTGATGATCAAGGACGCTGACATCTATCCCCTGCCCTACCTCGAGCCGTCGGTGGCTGCCGACGCGGTTGGTGCTTCGGAACGCACACACGCGGCGGTACTGACAGCGGCTATGGACACCGTTCGCGCCCAGGCATCCTCCCGCCCTGGTTGCGCAGTGGTGATGGCTCATGCATTCGTCACCGGCGGGGCGAGCAGCGCGTCCGAGCGGGATATCAGCGTTGGGGGGGTCTGTGCGGTCCACCCCGACGTGTTCGCGCAGGCGGACTATGTCGCACTGGGACATCTACACGGTCCGCAGCGCATCTCGCAGACTGTTCGATACTCCGGCTCACCGATTGCCCTGTCATTTAGCGAAGCGAACCAACACAAGGGTTCTGTTCTGGTGGACGTCTCGGCGGGCACCCTGCTCACCCAGTCCATTCCGGTGCCGCCCGCCAAGTCACTGGCCATCCTGCGGGGTGACCTCGAGAACCTTCTCAGCGACCGGCGACACGACGGCGCCGAGTCGGCGTACTGCCAGATCACGTTGACCGACGTCGTGCGCCCGATGGGGGCAATGGAACGGTTGCGACGACGGTTCCCCGACACATTGGTGCTCGCGTTCGAACCCGTTGGCGCGCAGGCGATCACTCTCACCAGCGCGGCATCGTTGCACCAACGCAGCGATCTTGATCTGTGCTGTGACTTCCTGACCCACGTTCGCGGTGGCAACGCCGCCTCCGAACAAGAACGTGCTCTGCTTGCGGGGGCCGTCGAACGCTCCCGTCTAAGCCGTGGTGACCACGATGACGAGGGACGGGCCACCAGCGCTGGCAGTGCGCCGTGAGGTTGCATCGCCTGGCCATCACGGCTTTTGGTCCTTTCGCCGGCCACGAGGCGATCGATCTGGACGCGCTCGCCTCCTGCGGTCTGTTCCTGATCCACGGCCCTACCGGCGCTGGCAAGACCAGCATCCTGGATGCCATCTGTTTCGCCCTGTATGCCGCTGTCCCTGGCGCTCGTACTGGCGCTCGGGCCAGCCTGCGCAGCGACCACGCCGCGCAGGGCGTCGTCCCGGAGGTCACTTTGGAGTTCACGGCAGCCGGGCGCCGCCTGCGGATCTGCCGTTCGCCAGAGTTCTCCCGGCCCAAGAAGCGCGGCACCGGTCAGACGACCGTTCCGGCCAAGGTGGTTCTGTGGGAAATGCAGGGCGCCGCCTGGATCGACAGAGGGACGCGCAACGACGAGGTCGCGATGATCCTGGCAGACACCCTGGGCATGGGCCTGGAGCAGTTCATCAAGGTCGTACTTCTGCCCCAGGGCGACTTCGCAGCATTTCTGCGAGCCAGCCCCGAGGAGCGTCGTTCGCTGCTGGAGAAGCTGTTCGACACCCGGCGGTTCACCGACATCGAGACGTGGCTGGCCGAGCGCCGTCGCAAGACCACCGCAGCGGTTGGCACAGCCCGCGACACGCTGTTGACCGGTCTTGTGCGGGTTGACGATGTGCTCGCGCGTCTGGATGAAGGTGACGACATCATCACTGCGCACTGGCCCGACCTGCTTGGCTCTGATGTAGGTGCGGCGTCGGATGCCAATGCGGCTTCTGATATCGACGCGGCGCTGGGCGCTTTAGCCACTGCGGTCGACCTGCGCGCCAGTACAGCCCTGGCCGGTGTCGAGCTCACCCGGTCCGCGATGGCCCAGACGGAGTCCGCCGTCCATGACGGCACCGCCGTTCTGCGGCACCAGGCGACGGCGGCGCAGGCCAGGGCTCAGCTGGATTCTTTGGACGAGCGACAAGAGACCTATGAGGACGCCGCGGGCCGCATCGACCTTGCGGAGCGTGCAGCAGTCGTGCACGGTTTCGTAGCGGCAGTCGACAGCGCCAACCTCACCTGCGCTGCTGCCATGGCCCAGGTCGAGCACCTGCGCGAGCCGCTGGCGCCCATTCTTGAACAAGACGTCGATGAGACTGACGTAGGCAGCGCGTCGGTGCGTTCCCTGATCGATGCCATGGCCGCTCACAGCGATGCGTTGCAGCAGGCCGCCGGCCAGGACCGCCAGCGGCTCGAGCTGGCCGAACAGTCGGCTCGACACACGCAGGCTGCGCAGGTCGCCGATGAGATGTCCAAGGCTCTTGGTCTACAACGTAGCCAAGTCGAAGAGCGTCAAGCTTGTCTCGAGAAGTCCCGAGATGCCGGCCGAGCTGCGCTGGCCGAGATGCCGGCACTGCAAGCGCGACAAAAGGGCCTGGGCAGGATTCGGCAGCTTCTAGATGACCAGAAGCGCTCAGCCGGAAACCTTGAGGTGCTGAAGCGGCAAGCCGATGCGGCGCACCGAGGTTGCCTGGGCCTGCGAGAGCGGTTACTGGACCTTCGTGAGCGAAGGCTGGCGGGGATGGCAGCCGAGCTCGCAACCGGTTTGGACGCCGGCGACCCCTGCCCGGTCTGTGGATCCTGTGTTCATCCGATACCAGCCAAGACCACTGATGTCGTCAGCCCAGCCGATATCTCATCTGCCGAGGCCGACCAGAGTCGCGCCAACGAGGCCCTCAGCCTGATCAAGGCAACGGTCTCGGCCGAGCTGGCACGCAGGGAGGCCCGGGCCGTGGAGCTGGCTGCACATTTTGACGGTTCTGGACAGGATCCGACGATGTCGCAAACAGAGGTTGATGATGCGCTGGCGGCTAGTGAGGCCGTCATTGCTGATGCTCGGGCGGCAACGTCGGCGCTGCCCGAAGCGCAGGCCCAGCTGGCGGCCCTAGCCCTGGAACGAGAGCGGCTGCAGGCGCTGGTGGAGGAAGCAGTCACCGCCAGCGCATCATCTCTGGCCCTGGCCGCCTCGACTCGCGTGCAGTGCCAGGTCGCTGGCGACCAGATGACCACTCTGCTGGCCAAACATGGCGCAGTTTGCCCCTGTTATTCCGGCAAGCCTGCCAAGGTCGCCGAAGTTATCGGCAGGCATCGTCAAAGCCTGGATCAGCTTCGCTGCCTGGCCACCGGAGTCCAAGAGCTCCTTACCCAACGGGCCAACGCCCACGATGCGACTCTCAGACAGTCAGCAGCACTGTTGGCCAATGGCCTGCAGAGTGTCGAGCAGGCTCGTGCCGGCGCGTTGTCGCCGGGCAAGGTTGCTGAGCTCACGGCCCTGTTGCGCACCGCTGAGCAGCATCGGGCGCAGGCAACCGCGTTGCTGGCCCAGCCCGATGTCATGGCTGCCCTCGAGTTGCAGGCTCCTGACGTGACTGCGTTGGCTGAGGCACACCTGCAGGCAACAACGTCCCTGACCGAGGCCGGGCGGCGGCACACCCTGTCAGAACAGGCGCAGCGAGAGCTGCATGCACTCTCCCAAACTGTTCATCAGGGGTTGGTTGACCTTGGTCCGGCACAGGTGGAAGCCCAGCTGGTTCAGGAGCTGGCCGACTGCTTTGCCGGAAACAGTGCTGACAACGCGTTACGAATGCGGCTGTCTTCATATGTGTTGGCCGCTCGCCTGGCCGAGATTGCGATCTTGGCCAATGAACGCCTCACGACGATGAGTGACGGGCGTTACACCTTGGAGTACACGGACGCTCGTGCGGCTAAGGGAGCCCGCAGTGGTCTCGGCCTGCTGGTCCGGGACGCCTGGACCGGGCAGACGCGCGAGACGTCCTCGCTGTCTGGAGGTGAGTCGTTCATGGCTTCGCTGGCGCTGGCGCTGGGCATGGGTGACGCCGTGCGGGCCGAAGCCGGCGGTTTCGACCTGCAGACGCTGTTTGTCGATGAGGGCTTCGGCTCCCTTGATGAGGAGAGCCTTGAACAGGTGATGGCTGTTCTGGACACCTTGCGCGAAGGAGGTCGGGCCGTGGGCATCGTCAGTCACGTCACAGAGTTGCGAACCCGCATTCCCAACCAGTTGCAGGTCCTTAAGCAGCAGGGCGGCTCAAGGACCCGGGCTGTCACGCAGAACCGTGACAGCCCGGTTGCCTGAACTGCCTCGAGCCTTGCTCAGTTCTCGAACGCCTCCGGCGGGGGGCAGGAGCAGACGAGGTTGCGGTCACCGAACGACTCGTTGAGCCGGCGTACGGGTGGCCAGTACTTGGAGAGCTTGTCCACACCGGCAGGGAAGACAGCCAGCTTGCGATCGTAGGGATGGTCCCACTGCTCGACCAGGCAGGCCGCTGTGTGCGGGGCATGGTGCAGCACGCTGTCCGCTGCTGAAACCTCGCCGCGGCCAACCTGCTCGATTTCGCCTCGGATAGCGATCATGGCATCACAGAACCGGTCGAGCTCGATG
>PMJN01000241.1 GCA_003157445.1 Micrococcales bacterium | reverse complement strand
GGCGAACGTGACGGTGTCGGCCTTTGTCGTCATGCCCAGCAGCCGGCGGCAGACGCGCAGGAAGTTCTCGGCGTCGGCAGTGCGCTGAAAGCCCAGGAAGTCCGCGCCCAGCAGCCCTTCCACCAGTGCCCTGCGCCACGGGAGCTGTGCGAAGAGCTCGACCGGAGGGAAGGGGATGTGGTTGAACCAACCGATGCGCACATCGGGTCGCAGCGCCCGGACCATCGCCGGCACCAGCTGGAGCTGGTAGTCGTGCACCCAGACCGTGGCCCCCTGCGCAGCCACATCGGCGATCGCTTGTGCGAAGCGATGATTGACCGTCCTGTAGGTGTTCCACCAGTTCCGGTGAAAAGAGGCCGGGACGATGACGTCGTGGTAGATCGGCCAGAGAGTGTCGTTGCTGAAGCCTTCGTAGTACTCCTGGATCTCCCTAGGGGACAGGCTCACCGGGCACAGGTGCATCCCGTCCAGGCGGAACGGCTCGGGGGCTGTGCCTGGCTCGCCGGCCCAGCCCACCCACGCCGCGTTGCGACCGCGCATGACCGGCTCCATGGCAGTCACCAGACCACCCGGAGCACGCCTCCAGGTGTGTGCGCCGAGGGCATCTTCGACACGGTCAAGGGGGAGCCGGTTTGCCGCAACCACCAGATCGAACGTCGGCCTAGCCACGGTCACCGGCCATCGCCTCCTGCCTCGCATGGGCCTAGGACAAGCCTAAAGCCCCGACCTCGGCACGGCCATGACTGCGCTGGGCAAGACCGCAGTGCGCCAAGCCACCCTAGAGCGGCCCAGCGCAGTCCGATATCAGGTGTCCTTGCAGAATCTGGGTCAGCTCCGCCATCAGTACGCGGCCACGCCTGCCATCCCAACAAGGATCAACGGTGGCCAAAGCAGGCCGAGCAACGTTGCCGCCGGGTAGGCAATGGCGCCAGGTCCGAACCGTCCCACGGTAGAAACTGTCGCTATGGGCGTGAACCCGGTGGCATAACTGCCGCCGGTGCCCTGCTGAACCTGCATGGTGATGTTGTTCTGCAGACCGTCAGACACGTTGTTCTCGAAACAAGTCTTGGCAACCCCCGTCACACCGTTGGACGTCACGACGATGCAGTGAAGCGCCCACTGGCCAGGAGTCAGGTTTCCTACCGAGAACATGGCTCCACCGGCCCTATTATTGGATAGCTGACCATCCACGGCCTGCCCGTTGTTGCCTGCGTCGAAGGTCTCCGCAACGAAAGTGGCTTCGGACCCCTGCCAGACCATCAGGCCAGCCAGCAAAACGGCAACCGGGCCACCACTGCGCAGGAGAGTTTGACGAGTGCGGGTGCTTGGCGCGCGCATGAGAATGGTCCTCAACTGAAATCGCCCGAGTTAGGCGATATATCCCAGTTTTCGAACGCGCATTTAGCCAGTCCTGGTCTTCACCTCCTCCTCCGAACGGATGAAACCTCATCACCTGTTCGGACGATGCGCGCACCAATACCGTTGTGAATAACGGTCAGCGAGCGCCGACTCCCTGGATGCGATAGGAAGAAGTTGTGTGCCGTCCGACTTGGACAGTGATGTCTCAACCGGCAGAGTCGATCCCGGTTCGCGACGGACACATCAGGGGCAAACCTTCCAACGCCTAGGCTGTGAGACGTGAGGGAACAGGTGGACAAGAGCACTCAAGGGAAAAGCCCGGTCAGTGACCGAGTCCTGACACCACCCAATGTCCTGTCCATGTTGCGACTGGTCTGCGTTCCCATCTTCTTGTGGCTCATCCTGACCTACCAGGACAACTGGGCTCTGCTGGTCCTGATGCTCTCGGGCGTGAGCGACTATCTCGACGGAAAGATCGCCCGTCACTACAACCAGGTCACGCGCGTCGGCCAACTGCTCGACCCTCTCGCAGACAGGCTCTACATCCTGTCCACCCTGCTCGGCCTGGCCTGGCGCGAGATCATCCCCTGGTGGCTGGTCGCGATTCTCGTCGCCCGCGAGATCTTCGGAACAGCGCTGCTTCTGGTTGTCCGCCATTACGGATACCGTGCCCTGCCAGTGCATTTCATCGGTAAGGCTGCTACGTTCAATCTTCTCTGCGCCTTTCCGCTGGTTCTGCTCGGACAAGGCGACAGCGCACTGGCCGCAGTCGCTCTACCATGCGGTTGGGCGTTCGCCTGGTGGGGCACTGTCCTCTACTGGGTGGCGGGAATCATGTATGCCATTCAGACCCGTGACGTCGTCCGCGTCGCGAAGGCGGCCAACAGATGAGCATGGAACGCCCACGCCGTCGCGACGAGTCGATGACGCTGATCACTGAGATGATGGAGCGCCCGCTCGACCCCGGCTATGCTGCCGCAGCCGAGCGCCGCACGCAGTCCGGCCTGCCTGCCGCCACTGGGCTCCGCAGCCCCCTGCTGATCATCGTCGCCATTCTGATCGGGGCCCTGCTGGGAGCCTCGGCGCTGGCCCTGCGAGCTCCGACAACGGCCACCAGCAAGATCAAGGCAGACCTCGTGACTCGGATCGAGGACAGACGCGCACACGCTGATTCCCAGACTGCGCTGATCGCGAGCTTGCGCAACCAGATCAACACCGCACAGGCTGCGGCGCTGAACCAACAAAGCCAGGGCGCGCTCACCGCGGAGCTCTCCAAGCTTGAACTCGCGGCCGGGACCGTGCCGGTGACCGGGCCCGGACTGGTGGTCACAGTCGACGACGCGCCGAGCGGGCCCGCGCCCATCGCCCCTGCCAACCCAGGAACCGCCGCCGCGCCCGACCAGGGGAAAGTGATCGCCACTGATCTTCAGATCGTCGTCAACGGTCTGTGGGAGGCAGGTGCGGAGGCCATCTCGATCAACGGTCACAGGCTCACATCCCGAGCCGCCATCCGCTCTGCCGGTGCCGCGATCCTGGTCGACTATCGCCCTTTGATCCGGCCGTATGTCATCACCGCGATCGGTGACCCGGGAAGTCTCGGTGTGGAGTTCGCTGACAATAGCGGCGGCAGCTACCTGCAGTCGCTCACGAGCAATTACCAGATCCGAGGCGACATCCAGAATCGCTCATCGGTGGTTGTCCCGGGGGAGCCCACACTGTCCCTGCAGGAGGCCCAGCCCTTGCCGCCGGCAGTGACGAGTCACACAAGAACCGCACAACCCACCACCTCCGGTGGCGCCACATCCACAACAGAACCCTCGCAGACCACCGCCCCCCGAACGACGGAGACCTCACCGTGATTCCCGTACTTGGACTCCTCGTCGGTCTGGCCGCCGGCCTCTTACTGCACCCAGCGGTGCCACTGGCTGTGCAGCCGTACCTACCCATTGCCGTGATCGCCGCAATGGACGCAGTATTCGGCGGCGTGCGCGCTGTGCTGGACGGCATCTTCAGCGACAAAGTGTTCGTCGTCTCGTTCCTGTCCAACGTGGTCGTGGCCGCCTTCATCGTCTTCCTGGGGGACCAGCTCGGCGTTGGCTCCCAGCTCTCCACCGGCGTCGTCGTCGTCCTCGGTATCAGGATCTTCTCGAATGTGGCATCCATCCGCCGACACGTCTTTCGAGCATGAGCCAAGCCGACTCACCCCCCACACCATCTGCCGCCAGGCGGCTGCTGTCGATGGCGCGCCCCCGGGCTACCAAAGCCAACGCGTTGGCGGCGTTGCTGGCCATCCTTCTGGGCTTCGCCGTGGCAACCCAAGTCCGTCAGAACCAGTCACAGGGTCTAGAGACGCTGCGCCAGGAGGACCTGGTCAACATCCTGGACAGTGCGACCCTGCAGTCCCAACGGCTGGACCAGCAGGCCCGCGAGCTCCAGATCACCCGTGACCAGCTGATCAGCGGCAGCACCAGCGGTGCCGCCGCTGTCGAGGCGGCGCAAGAAAGAATCGACTCGTTGGCCATCCTGGCCGGCACCGCCGGTGCGAAGGGTCCGGGCATACAGATGACGATCGCAGACCCCGGTGCCAAGATGACTCCGCCGGTGCTCCTGGACGCCATCGAGGAGCTGCGCGACGCAGGAGCCGAAGCCATTCAGGTCAACAACGTCCGGATTGTTGCCAGTTCCCACTTCAGCCAGGGAGCATCCGGCATCGCGATTGATGGCAAGAGCGTCACCCAGCCCTACACGATCTCGGCCATCGGCGACCCAACGACGATGTCCTCAGCGATGCAGATCCCAGGAGGTCTGGCTGAGAACGTCCGGCAGCTCGGTGCAACCATCAACATCGCCTTGGAGAAAGAGCTGACGGTGGGCGCNNTTGCACACGCTGACGGAGCCTCGATACGCTCGCCCCGTGCCGCCGTCCACTGCCACGCCGTAGCGGTAGTTCCACCTATTCACACCAACGAGCTTCACCTTTCTAGCCAAGGAGCAGCATGAGCGAGCTGGAGTACCCCCAGGACCTGCGTTACACCGCCGAGCACGAGTGGGTGCGCCTCGGGTCTGATGGCGTCGCCCGCGTTGGCATCACCGCCTATGCCCAGGACGCTCTCGGCGATGTGGTCTATGTGNNCTACGCACCTCTCTCAGGGGAGGTTCTGGCCGTCAACACGATGCTGGACTCAGCCCCCGAACTGGTTAATACCGATCCCTACGGAGAGGGATGGATGTATGAGGTGAAGCCCACCGACGAGGGGGCGGCAGAGACTCTTCTGGACCTCACTGCGTACCGCGCACTTCTCGGCTGACCAGCGAAGACACGACGGAAGTAGGCGCACAAGTCATGACGGACAATGATCCGGAGCAGGAACAGGTGCGAACCAACAACGACCCCTCCACCATGCGCCTGCCCAGCATTGGCGGCCAGGTCGAGCCGACGACCGAAGCAGAGGTCGATGCTGACGCCACGTTGTCGGCCCACGACCAAGCCACCGTTGCAGCGTTGCGTCAAGGCACGGCTCTGCTGGTAGTGCTTCGGGGTCCCAACACCGGCGCCCGATTCCTGCTGGACGCTGACGAGGTCAGCGCCGGACGTCACCCCAAGAGTGACATCTTCTTGGACGACGTCACCGTCTCGCGCAGGCATGCGAGCTTCCGGCGCGAGGGCGATGTCTTCCTGGTTCGTGACGTTGGCTCCCTGAACGGTACCTACGTCAACCGGGAACGGATC
>PMJN01000055.1 GCA_003157445.1 Micrococcales bacterium | reverse complement strand
ACCTCCATGTCGCGCAGTTTGCTCTTTGGAGCGTGCCGGCACTGCGAAAGGAAGAGCGTGCAGATCTTGAAAGGAAAGGGCGACGCAATGAAGCCGAAACCAGGGACCACCTCCCTCTCAGAGCGGAGGGTGAGCCTGCTGCTGCGCCTGGGGGTCTTGGTGCTGATCGTCGGCGTGGTTGCATTTGGCACGATCTACTACAAGGACCAGCACGTCAGTGCAGGCCCTTCGATGATCGACCGGCAGACGACCACCGCTGAGACGGCTGTGACGAAGGCACCCAACGACATCAATGCCCGGCTCACGCTCGCGGCGGCCTATCAGTTGAACAAGCGTTCCAGCGACGCGCTGGCGCAGTACGACATCATTCTGAAAGCAGCCAAGGGCAACCGGTTCGCGCTGCTGGGTCAGGGCTCCGTCCTGATCGCTCAGGGCGACCTCACCGCTGCTGCGGCTTCCTACAAGCAGATCACTGCAGGGAACGCCAAAGGCGAGTTCGCCGGCGCCGACCCGCAACTTCAGGAGGCCTACTACTACCTCGGCTCGATCGCGGTGAAGCAGAAGAAGACCACGGACGCCATCTTCGAGCTTCAGGCCGCAATCGGAATCGACCCCCAGGACTCGGACGCCCTTTACCTCATGGGGCTCGCCCAGCTCCAGGCCGGTAATGCCAAGCTCGCCGTCGACGCCTTCACCGAAGCCGTCTCGTTCGTGCCGACCGGATGGTGTGAGCCCTACACCCAGATGGCCCTGGCCTACACAAAGCTGCGCAGTGCGCCCCAGTCGACGTATAACGCCGCGATGGCCGACGTCTGCCACAACAAGGCGGCCGGCGCGAAGGCCAAGCTCATGACGCTGACTAAGGGACCGCAGGCGGTCAACGCCATGCTCGAACTCGCCACGATTGCCGCCACGAACTCCAGTAACGCGGAGGCGACCACCTGGTACAAGAAGGTTCTCACCGTCGATCGCAACAACGCCGCTGCGACCGCCGGCCTGAAGCAGCTCGCCGCCGGGTCGACCCCTTCGAACACGAGTCCCTCGCCGAAGGCCGCAGGTTCCTCCACCACGCAAGGACCAAGTTGACATGACAAGTTCCGATGGCACTTCCGCTGCCGTTTCCGAGGCCGCCACACCGCCTGCTGTGGTTGGCGCCGTAGTCGCCGGTGAGCCGGTGTCCACGAAAATGAGCACGAAGCGGAAGAGGCAGCTGACTGCGCTGGGCGTCGCCCTGTTGATCCTGGCCCTGCTGTTTGCCTGGTACCTGATGAACCGCAAGCCGCTCTCCGAGCTGCCAGGCCTAGGCGTGGCCAAGGTGCCGCACTACGAGTACAGCATCTACGGGACGTCCAATCCCATTGCCGTGGCGGTCAGCCCCACCGGAGACCGCATCTACGTCACTGAGGAAAATGCCCCACGCCTGGTGCATGTCTATGACCATAGTGGCAAACAGGTAGGCACCCTCACCCCCTCGAAGTCGACCGGCCCCACGCACATACCTGGCTACGTGGCCATCAACCCGACCAACCAGGACGTCTACGTCAGCGACAATTCCACCAACCAGATCTACATCTACAACGCCAAGGGCACCTACCTGCGGACGTTCGCCCCCAAGGGAAAACTCGGTACCTGGCGTCCGCTGGGAGTTGCGTTCGGCCCGGATGGCAGCCTCTACGCCACCGACATCCAAGGCAGTGGCAAGGCTCACCGGGTCGTGGTGTTCTCACCAAACGGCACGTTCGTGCGGTCCATCGGTGCGCCCGGCCTGTCCTTTCCGAACGGCATTACGATCGACCAGCACGGCAACATCAACGTCGCTGACAGCAACAACGGCCGGCTGCTGGTCTTTAACCCGGCAGGGAAGATCATCGGCCTGGTCGGTCATGGTCTGGGCTCCGGCGACCTCGGTCTGCCGCGAGGTGTGGCGGTTGATGGCGCAGGCCGGATCTACGTCGTGGACTCCTCAGACCACATGGTCCGGGTCTACAACGACGCCAGCTCAACGGTGTCCACGCCCACGTTCATCGCCTCGTTCGGTAATGAGGGGCAGATCGACGGGACGTTCGAGTATCCGAATGGGGTCGCCACCGATACCCGTGCCCACATTTACGTCACCGACCAGGGTAACAACCGGGTCCAGGTGTGGGGCTACTGAGCATGGGAGAGAGGCGTCAAGGGGAGTCAGTCACCGTCTCATAGAGACTGCAGATTTAGACATTCTGCAAGGAATGCATCAACGCGCTATCGAAATGGAGCAAAGGTAATGAGAAAAGGAAGCAGGCCGATGAAGAAACTTCTCTTCCTCGGCGTAGGAAGCGTCCTCATGTTCGCGATGGGTGGCGTGGGCTCGGCACAGGCTGACAATAGCGTCAGTCCGCACTCCATCGTGATGGGGCCGAACGGTGCGAAAACGGCCGTCAGCACTGAGGGCGCCGAACAGTGCGCCAACTGCCACCGTGCTCACACGGCTCAGAGTTCGACCCTGACGTTGCAGGCTCAGCCCACCTTGTGCCTGAACTGCCACAACGGCAAAGGAGCCCAGGACAACGTCGTTGACGGCGTGGGCAACGGCAACCAGGCACTTCGTGGCGGTGGCTTCACCAACGCCAGGATTGACTCTGGGGCGGGTGCGACCAAGACCCTGGCCGCAGTTACCGGCAAGCGTGTTAGCGCGCAGATCGATGCCTTGAGCGCCGGAGCGACGGTAACGTCCAGCCACCAGATCAACGGTACGACGACGGGCACCATGTGGGGCAACGGGACCAGCGGCGTCGGCCAGACGGCCGTCACGCTGGAGTGCGGTGCCTGTCACGACCCGCACGGCAACGGCGCCTACCGCATCCTGAAGGCGAACCCTGACGGCGCGAGCTATCAGATCTCGGCTGCCGTAGCAGCCGTCGCAGCCGGCCCCGGTGGAGTGCCGGCGGCTGTTCCGGCTAAGGCAGCTGTCATGAGCGGGACAACCAATGTTGCCTTGATCCCTGACCAGACGGTCAAGGCCTACACGACAACCAACTACTGGGATGTCTCGGCGCCAAACACGCCGCTGACCACCGCTGAAGTGGCTGTAAATACCGCTGCCGCTGCCGCTGCCGCTGCCGCTGGCAAGACCTACTCGGCCCCCGTCACCGACGGGTTCCTGGGCGGCATCTCAGCGTGGTGCACCACGTGCCACACGCGCTACCTGTCAACTAGTGCCTCTGTCGACAACTCGACCGACAAGGCCTACACGTACAAGCACCGCTCGGATGAGCAGGCTAACTTCAAGCCGGACTGCATCCAGTGCCACGTCGCGCACGGTACCAACGCCGCCATGTCTGGCGCTGCTGCGCTGGTTGCCGCACCTGACGGAAGCGATGGGGTTAGCGGGAACGCCGCACTGACTCCGAACACCACCGTTGGGCTCACCGGGTACCAGAACAGTGACCTGCTGAAGGTCAACGACCGTGGCACCTGCTTGATGTGCCACGCCGTGGGTGGACCGAACCCGGCCGACGTGGTCGCACCCTAAGGAAACAGCGGACACGACAGTTTGAGTGTTCTCGGACCTCGGGTGGTCCGCTCTGCCGGACCACTCGAGGTCTTCCCCGAGAATCACCCAGCCCCCCGATCTCAAGCCAGGAAGTTCCCTGTGAAGCACATGAGCATGGGCCCGAAAAGACGCCTTCGCCTGAGGGCCGTGGTGGCATACCCGGTTGTCTCAGTGGCCCTCTCGATCTCGGTTGCCGTCGCATTGACTACGTTCGGCTCCTTGAAAGTCATGGCACTGACCGCCTCGGCGGCTCCGGCGCCTACTGCGCAGGCTACGGCTGCCCCGGCCACGGCTGCGCCCACGACGGCTGCGCCGGCCACTGTTGGGCCGGCCACCGCTGGGCCGCCCACCACTGTTGCGCCCGGTACAGCTGTGCCCGCGGCCCCTGCGGCACCCCCCGGCCCGGTCCCTGGCCCGGCCCCCATCCTGACGCCAGCGGCCGGCGACCATCACGTGCTCGCATGGATAGAGAGCCCTCAACTTCCGGCCAGCTACCTGCCGGTGGATGCCCCGGCGCTCAAGGCGTCGCGCTTTGAGACGTTCCGAGTGCGCTTCCAGGTTCAGAACACTGGAACCGCCCCGATCACGGCGGCGCCACAGCTGGAGTACCGCGCCGCCGGGAGCAGCGACTACACCGTGGTGCCCGAGAAGCCGCTGAACGGAATCCCCTTCCACATCGCCAGCGAATGGGTCCCGAGCACCATGCCCGGTGGTGGCACCATGCAGGGTCCACTCGGCGAGGACATCGCGGTTGCCGACCTGCTGCTTGGCAAAGGTGCCGGCCTGGCGGTGACGGGTCATCACTCTATGGGCGCCAACCCTGACCAAGGGATCACCTTGGCGCCGGCCTCCTACACAGAGCAGGAGTTCACCGTCTCGTTGACCGTCGATGCGCAGTACCTGACCAGCTACGATCTGCGGATCACCAACGCGGGTGCTGCGCTGACGGGAACGGACGCAGCCACGATCACCCTCGGTCCGGCTCCGGCCCTAGTGCTCTCGCCCGGCCAACGACAGGGTGTCTCGCAAGTCGGCCCCACGGTGACCAATACAACAGGTGCCGCCTACCCCTTGCGGCCGGCACCGTTGACGGTGAGTGCGACGTCGGCCAACGCGGCCACCGCGGTCTACAGCACGAGAGCTGCGAACTATCCGCTGGCTGTGAGCACCGTCAGCGCCGCCAGTGCCACGCCCTCCGACATCCACGGTCCCTACTCAATGTCAACCAATGCGTGCGCGGTGTGTCACAGCCTCCACACGGCACAGGCACCCACCCTGTTGGTTAAGGCCTCGCAGAGCACAGTGTGTTTCCTGTGCCATAACGGAACGGGAGCCAGCACCGACGTGCAGGCGCAGTACTCCGATCCGAGCGTTCCGGCTAACGACGCCGCGGCGGGCGCGTACTACCGGCACGATGCCCTCGTGCCGGCCACGAACACCGAATCGGCGATAAACGAGTTTGGCGGCGTGAGCAATAGGAAGAGCCAATGCTCGAACTGTCACAACGCCCACCAGGCAACCACCGCTGACGGCATCCAGACGACGGCTGGATGGACCGCTCCGGGCCAGCTGGGAGGGGTCTCGGGGGTGTCAGTGGTCAATGGCGCAGCCGGTGCCCCACCCACCTACAGCTTCTTGGATGGCGCCACCAGCCCGGTCACCCTGGAGTATCAGCTCTGCCTCAAATGCCACTCCGCCTTCACGACCCTTCTGCCCCAGACGCCGGGCGAGCCCTCTAAGGACGCTCTGGACGCGGGCGCCGAGTTTAACCCTGCCAATGCCTCCTTCCACCCGGTCGAGGCGGCCGGGACCAATCAGACGGCAAAGATGACTGACAGCCTGGCCGGGACGTCCCCATACAAGCTGTGGAACTTCACGACCAGCAGCACCATCCGATGCGTGAACTGCCATGCCAGCGGTATCACCCCGATCGCGGCTCCGGCCCCTGCCGCCGGCGGCGACCTGTCGGCGCACACCTCGAGCAACCGGGGCATCTTGCTCCAGAACTATCAGGACCGAGTGCTCAGCTCAAGCACCGCGGCATACGCACCTGCGAACTTTGCCCTGTGCTACACGTGCCACGCTGAGGAGCCCTTCGCCAATAGCACCGCCAACGACACAAACTTCCAGCTGCACGGGCTACACGTCACCGGCCTGGCTGGAATAGGCACGGGGAGCACGAACATCGACACGGCCGGCGCAGGGCAAGGCAACGCCCTCTGTGCGGAGTGTCACTTCCGGCTTCACTCCACGACGTTCAAGGTCGGCACCCAGGCGGTCCCCGGATCCCGACTGGTGAACTTCGCTCCAGACGTGACGCCGTATCCGGCCGACGGCGGAACCATCTCATGGACGCCCAACGCCACCGGGGGCGGTTCATGCACCCTCATCTGTCACGGGAAGTCGCACGACAACCTCTCGTACAACTGAACCCAGCCCTACGACAGGCCCCCCAATGACAGGGCACAGGTCTGTATGTACCTTGTCTCGCCCAGGTGCGGGCTTGGTCGTGCACTCTGCCGGACCGTCTCTACCCGATATGTGCCGCCCGGCGGATGTTTCTACAAATCGCTCAAACAGATA
>PMJN01000216.1 GCA_003157445.1 Micrococcales bacterium | reverse complement strand
CAGATTCTCATGGCCCTTGACACCCTGGGCCCTCGGCTTCCCGAACTTCACCACTTCTCGATCAGTCTCCGGTCAGGAATGACAACTCAGATCAGTCTAGGTCCGACGGGCCAAATCAAGGCGCGGCCGGGTCATTCGATGCGATGTCGTCCGCTTGATTCCGGATTGCGGTTTGCAAACTGGTAGAAAGGCACCTGGCATCTGGGGTGAGGGGCTTCGGGCCCCCTCGTTTGGGGGCCCGGGCATGGCGGCCGTCTGGGCTTATCTGAGCAGCCACGCATGTGATTGAAGACATCGGAAGGCGGTGGAAGGCGATCGAGTTGCTGTACCAAACTGCTGTACTCCTGACGCATCGGGCGCTGGAACAGCCGGGCCAGCCGCAGTGGCAGGCGATCTGCCGTCGCAGTCACGGCAACGTCACAGTTCTCGCGCGTTAGGGATCGCGCGACCCTCGCGCCGCTAACGGGAGAGTCAGCCTGGTCTGCACCACCCGTGCGTTGCAGCGTCCTCGAATCCATCCCCGACCTGGCGACCCTCACCCGCACTGAGGAATGGAGTCACCAGGTGTGTACCAGAACCCCGCAACGACCGGCCAGTAGAGCATCAAGGCCGTCGTACAGCGGTGCGTGGCAGGGGCGAGTTGAGGGTGTTCGAGGAAGTGCCAGCCATTCGTGATTCGGTCGTTCTAACCGAAAGTGTGTAGAGCGCGACGCGAGGGCGTCAGTTCCATGGTCTTATATGGGCAATTTTCTCCGGTGAGTGTCTTGTACGCCCGGATGGCCCGTCGAGCAGCGTCCTTGGCCTGAGCCGACGGCGTAAATCCCATTCCTTTGTTCCGGAATAGTGATCCGTAGAAAGCCGAACAGAAGACGGTTGCCTCGAGCCATCCAACCGAGGAAGACGTGCCAATATACGTCACGGGGCCTTGAAGCACATCCCGAATCGCATTTTGCCAAACGCCAATACCTGTCTTGCATCCATCAGCGAGGACCGCTCCTGCAGAGATGCCCCACCCATACTTCTCACACCATGCACCCAATTCTGACAGTGAGAGCGTAACCTTCCCATCACTGCTCGAAAAAGTGGGATCTTCTAGATGGTCCCCATGGCCCATGACATGCAGGACGTCACATTCTGAAGTTATGGCAGAGCAGAAGACCCAAGGGTCACGCGAACGTACAAAATCGATATCGGCGATGGGTGGTTTGTACCCAGCGCTAATGTTCTGGATAGTGGATTGAACAAACATCATCGACGTATCAAAATCAGCATCGAGCCCAATGTCAATTAGACCGATTCGACGATTCCTCACAGTTGCACCTCTCAGACTTTGGTTGCCTACCCCACTTTGCCTCGACACTTTGCCTCGACGCCTGCGCACTTAGCACAATTCTATAGTTCTTGATATTCTTTGGCACACTTCAATGGTCCAAAGAAGTGCTCAGCGGCCTTAAACGCTGTGCGCCAAGGAATCGTTATTGCAAGGTGTCGCGTCCAGAAGCTTGAGTCAGTGTCTTGTCCGAATCGAGGCCTTACTATAGGCACCTTGCTATAGGCATACCACGATTTCTCGCCCCACGGCAGGTCTTTGCCCTGCCTCGAGTGTCGGTTGCCAAGATTCTCGGAAACCGGCAATCGAGGTAACCCGTTCTCGTCGTTTCAAGTTGACGACCTGTGCCGAGTCGCGGGGCCGTGCGCCGGTGCGCCAATTCTGTTGCAGAGTCCCAACAGACTCGGGCTCGGTAGGCATTGAATCCGGAGTCACAGGTTGCTGAAGACGTGGCTCCCGCTGTGTGGGGGTTCGGCCAAGATCTCGACGAGTGTGCGTGGATGCGCGCGCTCGGGCACCAAACCCAGCTGCGCGTCAGCGCACCAGAGGCGATGACGGCCGTGCGTCAGGCATGGCTGCGCGCGGCATAGTGATGGTCGGGCTTCGCTATGTCGCCGCCTAACGGGCTCGGCGGAACCGTTGTGAGGGGCGGCCGACGGTGCCGGAGGACAGGGTTCCGGTTCCCCGTAGGTGGGGTTCCATTGCTCGGCGGAAGGTGTCCTTCTGCAGTGTCTTGCCGGCGATGGCCTCGTGGACGTCTCGTACCTCGCGGATGGTGAACCGTGGGCCCAGGAGGTGTTCGGGGTCGGGGCGGTCGGCATACCGCCGCCGTAGTTCATTCTTAGCGGCAGCGACGATTTCGGCGTGGTCGTAGGGCAGTGGCCCTGCACGAGATACGGGGGCCAGTCGGGCGCGCTCTGGGTGGGCGAGCAGCGCGGCAGCCAGGGCGGTATACGGGATGACGGCCAGGTGGGCCACGGACAGTACCCATCCGCGTTCGTCACGGTCCGGGTCGTCGAAGACGGCAAGCTGGGCCGGGTGGCCGCCGGTGACGCCGGCCTTCTGAGTCAAGGAGCGAGTGACGGCGTCGGCGAGTCGTTCGCCCTGGTGCATGAAGGTGCCCGGCAGCGCCCACTGGGGACCGCTGGACCGCTCGGGCCGCCGGACCAAGAGTACGGACAGCTGGTTTGGGGGATTGCCGGGGACTGGGTTGGTTCGGGGCGCCAGTGTCAGGACGGCGGTATCCACGGCCACTGACGGGTGTGGGTAGTCGGCCAGCTTCGTTTCGCTGGAGTCTCGCAACGACCTCGCTGAGCTGGCCGGAGGTCTTGTGGGAGGCACTGTCAGAGGCTACCTCTACAGTCTTAATTAGATCAAGAATGAGTTAATGACTGAGAGGTAGTGACTGCGGATGAGCGTTTTGACGATGCCGACCCTGCACGTGGGCGCCAGCACGCACCTGGGTGGCCTGAGTGTGTTCCCGGTCTGGACTGATGCGCCGAGCGTGTCGGGTTTGGACACGGGCACGGCGGCGCACGTGCAGGTTGACGAGCGGGAGGGAAGCCCGGTGGTCGGTGAGCTGGTGCTCAAGAACCGGGGGGCCAAGCCCGCTCTGCTGGTTGCGGGCGAGTTGTTCGAGGGTGGGTGGCAGCACCGGGCCTTGAACAATGACATCCTGCTGGTCCCGGGCCAGCAGCTGGTGGCCAGTGTGTCCTGTGTGGAGCACGGTCGCTGGCATGGCGCCACGGCTCAGGTGCGACGGTCCCGTCGTGCCTCGATGATGGTCCGGTCCGCCCAGACCATCTCAGACGAGGATGACCGTCAGAGCCAGGTGTGGCAGCGGGTCTCCCGGTACGACACCGTATTCGGTGCATCACCGACTGCTTCGTATGTCGACCACCTGAACCGTCGGGCCGAACCCGAGGTCAGTGGTGGCAGTGGCTTTGACGGCGAGGCGTTGGAGGCCGAGCTGGCTGCCGGAATCAGGAGGATCCGGCCGCTGCTGGGTCAGCGGGGTGTGCTCATCGGCCTCGGCGGTCGGCTCGCGTTTGTGGAGCTTTTCGCCTCAACATCCGGCCTTCGCCGGCATTTGCCTGGCCTGCTGGAGGCCGCGGCGATCGATGCCGCGCTGGTGCCACCTGAGCCGACGCCCGGGCGCCGTGCCCGTCGTTTCGTCGGGAAGCTCGCCAGGGCGCCGATCGGCGGTGAGTTGGGCGCCGACGCCGGATCCGGACACGCCCTGGTTTCGCGTTCGGTACACCACGAGATTCGCGGGCTCGGCTGGGACGATCAGTTATTGCACGCCACTGTGTTCAACCGTCGCCACCCGATGATGGAGGTCGCATGACACGTCGACTCAGCACCGCCCAGCTGGACCGCGCTGCGGGCGTCCTGCTCGGCATGGCCTGCGGTGACGCGCTGGGCGCCGGCTATGAGTTCGGCCCGCCCCTGGCCCCCCACGTACCGGTCGCCATGACCGGCGGCCGGGGTTTGAAGTGGAAGCCGGGGGAGTGGACCGACGACACGTCGATGGCCATCGCTATCGCCGAAGTGTCAGCGACCGGGGCGGACTTGCGCTCAGTTGGGCCGCGCGACCTGATCGCCGCCCGCTGGGCGGGCTGGGCTGCGAAGGCCAAGGATGTGGGGAACCAGACCCGTGCCGTCTTGGCCACCGCTACCCGCGCTGCTGGCACGCGCGGTGAGACCAAGCCAACCGCCGCCGACCTGGCCGCGGCTGCTGCAGAGCACCATGGCGCGGCCGGTCGTTCCGGCGGCAACGGATCGCTGATGCGGACCGCGCCGATTGCTTTGGCTTATCTCGACGACCCGGACGGTCTGGTTCTCGCGGCCCAGGAGATTAGCGCGATGACCCACTTCGACCCTGAGGCGGGCGAGGCCTGCGCGTTGTGGTGCCTTGCCATCCGGCGCGCGGTCTTGGATGGAACTCTCGATGTTCGCCGAGGCTTAGAGCACCTGCCCGAGGATCGGGCCAGTGTCTGGGCCGTGCGTCTGGACGAGGCAGAGGCTGGTCAGCCGTCCCGCTTCGACAAGAACGGGTGGGTCGTGCAGGCTCTTCAGGGGGCCTGGTGCGCCATCAACACCACTGTCGCCCCGGCAGATAATGTCTCCGGGTTCTCAAGCGGGGGCTCGTTGTCCGGGGGACCGGCGCATCTTCGGCGTGCGCTGGAGGCCGCGGTGCGTGGCGGGCGGGACACCGACACTGTTGCTGCCATCGCGGGCGCTCTGGTCGGCGGCGTGTATGGCGCATCGGCGGTTCCTGCGCAGTGGCGCCGCCTGCTGCGTGGCTGGCCCGGGCTGTATGCCCGCGACTTGGTTCGCCTGGCAGTGATGACAGCACGCGGGGGCCGGCCCGACTCTGCGGGCTGGCCGTCGGGCGCCCGGATCGACTACTCCACCTACAAGGACTCCAACGTGGTGGCCCAACACCCCTACGACGATCACGTGTGGCTCGGCGGCGTCGACGCATTGCCTAACCTGCCCGACGGTGTGAACGCCGTGGTGTCGCTGTGCCGACTGGGGATGGCGCAGGTACCGGCTCCAGGGGTGGCAGCAGGCGACCACGTCGAGGTCTGGCTGATCGACGAGGCTGACCCGGCCAAGAACCCGAACCTGGACTTCGTCCTGGCCGATGCCGCCGCAGCCGTCTCAGAGCTACGAGACGAAGGCAGGACGGTTCTGCTGCACTGCGTCCAGGCACAGTCGCGGACACCGGCGGTGGCTGCCCTGTGTGGCGCGCGGCTCACCGACCGGACGCCGATCGAAGCCCTGGCCGACATCGCAGTTGTTCTGCCTCACGCCCACCCCAACGCTGCGCTCCTGGCGGCGCTGGAGCGTCTCGGATGAGCACGACCCGGATGAACGCCGGGCCGGCCGGCGAACCAGCACCCCTCGAGGTGCGGATCCACCGTGGCGCTCACGAGATCGGCGGGAACTGCGTCGAGCTGCGCCATGGCCAAGACACCCTGATCCTCGATATCGGCAAGCCCCTGACCGCAGCCTGGGACGAGGTGGTTCCGCTGCCGGCGGCAATCGGGCTCGATGAGCATGGGACCCGACCTTTGGGTGTCGTCATCAGCCATGGCCACCAGGACCACTGGGGCCTGGCACCCCAGCTACCCACCGACATACCCGTGTTCATCGGTGAAGGCGCCGCGAACATCCTGCGGGCCGCCCAGTTCTGGGGGAGCGGGGTCGACCTGCACGAAGCAGGGCACCTGCACGACCGGGTGCCCTTCACGCTCGGGCCATTCACCATCACCCCGTACCTGGCCGACCACTCGGCATACGACGCGTTCTCCCTGCTGGTCCAGGCCGGCGGGCGGTCCCTGTTCTACACCGGCGATATCCGCGGTCACGGACGTAAAGCAGCCGCCTTCGAACGGCTCCTGGCCGATCCGCCGAGCCCAGTCCACGCGATCAACATGGAGGGCACCAGCTTCCGCACGGCCGACCGGGACGACGGCGACGTGGCAATGAGCGAATCGGGCAACAGGACTGCTGCAGGCCCTAGCCTCGCCGCTGATTCGGACGCAGATGCAACCGGACTGGCCCCTGAACTGGCATCGCTGACCGAGTCCGAGGTTGAGATCCAGCTCGCCGCGACCCTGCGGGCCACCACGGGTTTGGTCGTGGTGCTGGCCTCGGCGCAGAACATCGACCGGCTCGTCACCGTCTACCGGGCAACCCTGCGCGCTGACCGCGATCTTGTCATTGACCTTTACACCGCGGACATCGCCGCAGCCACCGGCAGGCCCAGCATCCCTGCCGTCAGTGACGATTGGCCCAGGGTCCACGTCTACGCCCCATTGCGGCAACGCGTCCGCGTCAAAGAATCAGGTCAGTTCGAACGCGTCGACCGCGTCAAGAACCGCCGGTTGTATCCCGAGCAGCTGCGTGAGCGCGCCAGCCAACTTGTCCTGTTCGGCGCCTACCAAAGCGAGATTCCAAACCTGATCCGCGAGGGCCTGCTCACCGACGGGGCCGTGGTCTGGTCGATGTGGGATGGCTACCTCAACGAGCCCAGTGGGCAACGACTCCAGAAGGCACTTAAAGCATCCAACATCCAGCTGATCCAGCACCACACCTCAGGGCACGCTACGCCGACCGACCTGGCCCGGCTCGTCCAAGGGTTGCGGCCAGAGGTGGTGATTCCAATCCACACAGAGGCCCCGGGGGAGTATGCCGCCACTGTTGGCGACATCGTCCAACCTCACGGGGACGGCACCTGGTGGCTGGTATAGATAGGGGTGGCACGACTCCTCAACCATGGAGGGCCTATGCGCTATGACCGTCGGGTGAACGCCGGACTACTCACGGTGCTCGCCAAGAAGGGGTTTGCCCACAGCCTGGTCGAGTACGCGCGACAGGGCGGTCGTTGGGCGCTAGACCTGCAGTTTCGAGCTGACCCGAACTCATCGAAACACAAGGCGACGCTCTACTCGGGTCTGACCATCGCACTGGATCTTCAATACAGCACGACGAAGAACATGTTCAGACTCGACGCGCCAAGGAAGTGGCAGAACGAGACGAAGAAGTACGACTCGGGTTGGTCGACCTGGCAGCCGGCCGCGGAGCTGGCAGCCGCGTGGCTGGCGGTCGAGGCCTATCTTGAGACCGCTCTTCCGATTATCGACAGGAGTGGTCGGTATACCCGCACCGAGGGTGCGGTTCAATCGGCGCTGTCCAGTTTCCGAAGGACCGACTTCCATGTGATTGACCGCGAGTCGGTCATCGGGTTCCCTGACCTCGCTACCCAGCAGAGGGCCTTCCGAACTCTCGAGAAGCCGGTTCTACAGGCCTTGGCAACGACCAATGGCCAACCATGGTGGATTCCGCCGGCGAGGCTGGGTAACGAGTGCGACACGTTGGCGGTCAGTTCGGACGGGAAGCTGTTCGCCATAGAGATCAAGCCCGGCAACGCACTGAAGGGGATCACCTGGGCACCGGCACAGGTGCAGAACTATGCCAACCTTTTCCAGGCCTGGATCGACGAGGCGGACCCCGCCTCACCCAGTCCCAGAGACGTCCTCACCGGCATGGTGGAGCAGCGTGCAAAGCTTGGGCTGCTGCCGCCTCGGTCACAGGTGCGCTTTCCCGAGAGGATCGAAGTGACCCCTGTTGTCGCCGTTGGTCCCGGGGCAAATCAAACTGCCTGGGATCGTCTGCATGAAGTAGCCCAACGCATTGAGGCGATGCGTACGAGCGGTGCGGCCCTTCAGCTGTGGGACGTCAACACCATCGGGAAGGTCCATCGCCAAGGAGTCACGCGATGACGTATTCGACAGACGAGCGGGCGCGTGCCATCCGATGGAAGCGGGCCACGGGCACCCTCCCGGCACAGGCCAAGGTGCCCGCCGCCTACGCGCGCAAACATGGTGCTGTCGGCGAGCGGCGTTACGATTTCTGTCTTCCCCCGCAGTATGCCGACCGCTCGCTCTTGCCTGAGGTTCGTGACATCGCACTTGAGCTGTTCGGCGAGCTGGGCATTCAGTGGCATTTCGGAGTGGGCACTGGGCCGAGCAATCATCTCCTGTCTTCGCAGGTGCAATGCGTGAACGCGCTGGGCCAGATGGCCACGGACCCGGAGCGTTTGATTCGCGCGTTTGGCGGTTTGCTCGGCATTTCCGAGGTCCTGGAGATCGAGGCGAAGCATTTCCTGACCTTCGAGTACATTGGCCCGACTGACTACTTCGGGGAGGCTCCGCACGGGGTGAGGACCCGGGGTGCCAACTGCACCAGTGTGGACGCGGCTTTCCTATGCCGCGCCAAGACAGGCCTAAAAGAGCTAATCCTGCTGGAGTGGAAGTACACCGAGCGTTATTTCGTACGCCAACGGACCCCCAGCAGCGACGCCGTCCGCAAGGGCCGGTATTACGACTTCTGGTGCGCTGAGCGCGGTCCGATGAAGAGCGACCTCGTGAGCTTTGACGACATCCTGAATGAGCCGTTCTATCAGCTCACACGTCAGCAGCTCCTTGCACACGAGTTGGAACGGCACCAGGCACACGGTGCGGATCGGGTTCGTCTCCTGCACGTGCGGCCGCCGGCAAACGCCGCCTACGAGCGTTCCATCCGGCAGCCCGGTCTGCTCAAGTTGGGAGGAACCGTAAGCGAGGCTTGGGCCCGGCTGCTGCGCAGTCCTGATCGCTTCCTTTCCGTGGACAGCGACTTGTTCTTGGACCCCAACATCACTTCCCCGGAGTACGTCTCCCGCTATGGACCTACGACTGTTGAATCCTGACGGGACATGAACCATTGCCCTGTCAGGACTTGCCCTGCAGCGGACTGCCCAAATTGGGCATTCAGTCCGCAGGGCCGAGAAGTACAGCAGTGAATTACAGCAACGCCAGTGACTTCGACAGTGCTTCCTTGCCTTCGAACGCCCAGATCCGTGCGCAGATGTGCCTGATCAACCGTGATGCCCCGAGTTCTCAACGAGGGGGTCAGGGTTGGAGTCCCCTCTGCTCCACCGATGTCACTGCCGGCAAAGGCGTTAAGCGAACAGCGAAGTACGAGGTGACCACTTCGCCTATCGCCTGGTGCGTCCACGGACCGCCAGCAACGCCAGACCCACCGGCAGTGGGGCCAGCAGACGGACCGCGATGTCGAGCACTGTCCCCACGCCGGATGTCTGAAGGAGTGGGGTGCCGGAGGCACGAATCAGCGTAAGACTTTCCGTCGCGGTGAACTCCAGCGAGGTCCCGAAGGGGGCCGCGGCTGTGGGGCCGGTCTTCACACTGGGCTGAGTGATCGGCGAGTATCGGACAGCCCCTGTTCGAAGGTTCACGGATGCCACCTGCTGCGGCGGGAGCGTGAGGTGCGCGAACGCCGGGAGGGTGAGCACCACAGCGCATCCGAAGAGCAGGATGGTGAGCGCGGTCAGCGCGCGCCAGGCCCGCAGGCCGTACCCCGAGACGGCCCAGTAGGCGTCCAGTAGTCTGCGCTCGGTCCACGACGGGCGCCGCCTTTTGGCTCCGCTACTGTCACTTTGCTGGTGACGGCTTCTCCGGGCGGCTAGACGGCGCATCTCCATCTCGCCGTAGTAGAAGTCCGCTGCCCCGGGCTCGTCCTTGGCGTCCTCAAGCCCTTTGCGTAGGTCGCGGTAAATCCCGGCGATCTCCAGCGCAGTCGGCACCGGATCTCTCGGCCCTGTACTGGCTGTGGGGGTGGTGGATGTCGGCGCCCACCCAGAGGTGTGCACACGGCGCCACTGGGCTTCCTCGAGAATGACCTAGCGCGCGGTGAACGGACGCCAGGTGCGGCTCGGCCAGGTGGGTGGGCGATGGAAGAAGCAGGTAGCGTCGATGCGCAGTTTGTCCAGGTCGTGCGCGCCGGCGAAGGCGCAGTTCTCGAGCCCGACTCCGGACAGCACCAGGTCGCCTGCGGTGGCTCGGCGCAACGAGACGACCTGGGTTCGTGTCGTTTCTTGGGGGCTGAGTTTGTTCGCTAGCTACTTCGCGAGTTGGAATGCCTCGTCCTTGGCTGTCCACCGCGCCTGTTCAGCCGGAGTGAGCTTGTCGAACCCTTCGGGGCGATCCCCAGGATCGTCGCATTTGGGAACAGCAGGCTCGGAACTGGAATGCGACAGGATGCGCCGCCGCAGGAACTCGGCATCCTCCAGATCTATCGCACCACCGCGGACAACGAAGTGCACCCTCCCGTGCCTGCAGCTGGCGACAGTCAAAGTCGAGTGTGGCGACCGCCGCCCGGGCCCGCACATGAAAGACCGCTCCGGTCAGCGTCACCTGTCGCGCTACCCACGGCCCCGGGCGCGTCGTATGAAACTGCGCCGTGGTGAAGACGTAGGAATCGGCGATGGCGTCGCTGAACCCAGCGTCGTCGTTGAAGGTCGCGTTGGTGAAGAGGGCGTCGCGGGTGAAGGTCGCGCGGCTGAACCAGACGAGGCGGGTGAAGGTCGTGTCGATGAATTCGGCGGCGCCGATGAAGGTCGCGTCGGTGAAGAGGGCCTTGCCGGTGAAGGTCGCTTTGGTGAAGAAGGCGGTGCCGATGAAGGTCGCGTGGTTGAACATGGCGTGGCGGGTGAAGGTTGCGTTGGTGAACATGGCGTCGCGGGTGAAGTTCGCGTTGATGAATCGGGCTTCGCCGGTGAACGCTGCGCCGCGTGCCTGAAGGGTGGCAATCCGACAGTCCTGTAGGTCGAGGTGTATGACGCTCATGTCCTGGAGGTCGAGGACTCCGTCGACGGCTGCTCCCCGCAGCCGGACCCCAAATGCGGCGTACTGGCCGTCTTCGGCGGTGAGTAGTCGTCGCAGCAGCGTGGCCCTGATGGTCCGCTCTGGGCCCCAAGAGGCCATCTCCTCGGCGGTGATCTCTGCCCCGTCGGCAAAGTCACAGAGCTCCCCGGCGCAGACGGCATCCAGCACACGCCCCTCGGCTGCGCTGTAGTCGTTGCTGCTTGGCCCCATGCTCAGACACTCTGGCATCGCCTGGCCGGTGGCGGCGGTCGACATCCCGAACGATTCGGATGGAATCTGTGGGCAGACGTGCTGGGAGAACCGCTAGTTGCCGGCGACAATCACCGTGACGCTCGGAACGGTGAAAGCCACGGCCACGATGGCCTTGACCCCGTTTCGTGGACACCTCGTAAGAGAGGATGTTCATCATGGGACGCAAACGGGCTCTCGGTACTTGAGCGGGGTCGACCTCGACCGCTGTTGGTTCACGCGGCCCGGTGGGCTGCGCTGTGCAACATGATGCGCCTTTCGTAGTTGTCCTGGTTACGGAACCCGCAGGCGACGCGTTTGATCTGTTTGATGACGCGGTTGTAGCCCTCGGTCCGGGCATTGGTTTTGCCCAGCTCCAGGAATCCTTCGATCTCCGGCCACCACTTCTCGATCGTCCCTGCGAGCCGGGTCGCTTCGGGCATGTCGGCGTCCACGCATGCCTGCAGGAACCGGGTTCGGCGAGTGGAGGTCTCGTGGCGGCTGTACCCGTTCGGGCCGTGGGCCCGGAGCATCTGGGCAAGGAGCTCCTTGACGCCCCAGGCGGCACTGATCTCGTGGGTGGGGTCGTCGGTCTCGAAGACGGCCTTGAGCCGGGCCAGGGCCTTGGGGCTCAGCTCGTTGCCGGCACGCAGCAGCAGCCGGCGGTGCGCCCAGGCCGGGTCGACCTTCAACCCGCGCCGGCCTTGCTGCTCGTGTTGGACCCGCTGGCGGACATCGGTCAGCATTTTGTTTGCT
>PMJN01000050.1 GCA_003157445.1 Micrococcales bacterium | reverse complement strand
CGCCATGATGACCATGGCTCCCTGGGCGAGGTTGACCACTTTCATGATCCCGAAGATCAGGGTCTGGCCGGAGGCCATTAGCGCGTACACGCCTCCGGTCAGGACCCCCAGGATCACGCCTTGGATCAGGGCATGCACTGATCCGTCACCCTCCCCAGTTGGGTTTGGGGTAGATCGGCTTTGCCTGTGCTATCGCCATCGGGTAGACCGGTACGAGCTTTCCGCCCTGCCACTGGATGAGGTTGAAGCTGCCTGAAGGTGCCCCATTGGGTCCCCAGCTCAGTTTGCCGAGCAAGGTCGGCCAGGTGCCCTGGTGCAGCGTTGCGATGATCGTCGCGTTGTCGATCTTTCCCGTTTTGGCGGCCACAGCCTGCAGGACCTGTCCGACGCCATAGGCTTCGGCGCTGGAGTTGTCGATGGTCTCTGCGCTGCCGCCATAGGCCTTGATATAGGCGGCCGTGAATTCGGCGCTACCTGTTGCTGTTGAACCCGGGAACCAGTCGCCGGCAGACATGATGCCTTGCGTGTTCTGGGGGCCGACCTTGCTGGGGAACTCCAAAGGAGAGTTGGCGCCGTTGGAAAGGAACATGAACTTCGGGCTGAACTTCAGCTGCACCAGTGTCTTGACCTGGGCGTAGGCGTCGTTGTTCTGGGTCCCACCGACAAGGACGTCGGGGTTGGCCGCCACCACCTTGGACATGATGGCCGAGAAGTCCTGCGTCTCAGCCGGGTAGACCTGCTTGTACACGGTCTTGATGCCGGCCGCCTCGAAGCGAACGCGGATGTTCTCCGCGATGGGCGCGGCGAACGGGTCGTCGAGCTCGGTATAGGCGGCCGTCTTGGGACGCGAGCTGGCCGGAAGGGAGAGGATCCAGTCGGCGAACACGTCGCCCGACTTGGTGGTGGGGGCGGGCTGGACAAAGAACAGGTTATGCAGATTCTGTGCGAAGACCGCAGGTCCACCGCCAGCTGGCTCCAGGAACGAGTACCCGTAGCGATTGGCAACCTGTGAGGCAGGGACGGTCAGCAGGCTGGAGAAGGGCCCGACGACGAGGTTGACCTTGTCGCGGTTGATCAGATTCTGGTAGTTCGACACAACCTGGGTGGGGCTGGACGCGTCGTCAACGATCTTCATCGTCACTTTGCGACCGAGAATCCCACCGCTGGCGTTGACCTGGTTGGCCCACAGTTCGTACCCGCGCTGGACGGCCTTACCCGAGTCGGCGAAGTCGCCCGTCAGGGAGACTGATGCTCCGATCACCAGGGGGGTCCCTGCTTTTGCGGGGGCCGAGGCACCTGAGTTGTTAGTACCTGATGCGCAGGCCGCGAGGCCCAGCGCCACGACGGTTGCGAAGACCCCTACCCCACTCCTTCGCCACAAACGATTGCTTTGCTGCATTGCCGATCCTCCATCAAGGGAGTGGATACCCACGGGGCGAGATGCTCATCGAACACACCCAAGTGCGAACGATTGCAGTATCCTCTCCCCATGTTGACAAGACTGTCAAGAGCCCATTGTGGCGGGCTACGATGTCTCTTCCACGACCAGCAGCCCGTATCAGGCACATCAGGCATCATACGATTCACCTCAGACAACAACCGATTGCACAACATATTGCCCAAGGAGCTCTAACGTGGCTGGCGCGCAGAGGGTCAAGCTCACTGATGTTGCCCGTGCTGCAGGGGTACACCCCGGGACCGCGAGTCGGGCTTTGAATCCGTCAACCGTCAGCCGGGTCAGCCCAGAGACCGCGCGGCGCGTCTTGAAGGTGGCGCAGCGACTCGGCTACGTTCCGAACACGCTCGCCCGGGGTCTGCGAACATCCAAGTCGTTCGTCGTCGCGATGCTTGTGCCCGACATCACCAATGCGTTGTTCCCCCCGATGGTCCGCGGAGCGGAGCAGGTTCTCAGCGCAGCCGGCTACACGCTGGTACTGACCGACACGGACAACGACTCCGACACCGAACGACGCCAGGTGGAGCAGCTTCGCGCCCGCGGTACCGATGGCTTCATCATCGCCACAGCCCGGTGGCAGGACCCGCTCTTGGAAGAGATCGCCGACCATGGTGTTCCAGCAGTCCTGGTCAACCGCAACATCGGCAGCCGCCGTCTGCCTTATGTCGGCGCCGACGAACGCACCGGGATCCAGCTTGTGGTGGAGCATCTCGCCGGGCTCGGTCATCGGGCGATCGTGCATCTAGGCGGGCCTTCGGACACCTCAACCGGGCGTGACCGGGCCTCTGCTTTTCGGCAGGCGGTCGAAGGCCTCGGATTGCCCACCGGGTCGCGCCTGGTTCAGGTCTGCGCGTCCTACACTGAGGCTGCCGGAGCCGAGGCGACCACACGGATGCTCGAGTCAGGCCAGGACATGACCGCGATCGTCTGTGGCAATGACCTGATCGCCCTGGGTGCGCTCTCAGTCCTGGCCGAGAAAGGCATCAGATGTCCCGAGCAGATGTCCGTGGTGGGCTTCAACAACCTGGCCATGGTCGAACGGCTCACTCCACCCCTGACCACAGTGCGCCTCCCGCTGCACCAGATAGGCGAGCTGTCGGCACGCCTGCTACTGGCCGAGATCGAAGGTGGGCCACAGAACACGGGAGCGATCCAGAGTCTGCTTGGTGTACAGCTCGCCGTGCGCGGCACGACTGCACCTCCCCCACCGACTTAGGTCGCCCGCGCGAGCTGGGACCGACGCGTCGCGACCGAGCGGCGGGCGATAGGTCCTCCGTTTTGGCTGCTCCCCCGCTGACATGACAAGATCGCGGTCGTGACCGGAATCTATGCGACGGTGATCACCGTCGTCGCCCTGCTTTTTGCGGGGTGGGCCCTGATCTCTGCGGCCATGAACCGGCGCCCCACACTGCTCCTTTTCGCCGCAGCAGTCCTGCTGGAGCTGCTGCTTCTCGTCTTCGCCGTGGGAGGGATTGTGCAGATGGCTGGCAGTAGCCGGCAGTTCGCCCGCGCCGAGTTCGTGGGGTACCTGCTGGGTTGCCTGGCCATCCCGCCGCTGGCCTTCTACTGGGCGCGGGGCGAAAGGTCACGTTCCGGCACCCTCGTGATCGCCCTGGCCTTCCTCATTACCCCGGTCATGGTGCTGCGGGTACAGCAGGTTTGGGCGGGTATCGGTGGCTGACCCCGGCGAAGTCGACGCCGGCGCGCGGCATTCGCCTGCTCCGACAGGACAAGGGTTCGGCCGGTTTCTCGTGGCGGTCTACGGCATCTTCGCCCTCGCCGCGACATCCCGTTCGGCGGTGCAACTCTCGACCGAGTTCAACAAAGCCCCACTGGCCTACGTCCTATCCGCCTTCGCCGCGATCGTATACATCGTGGCCACCATCTCGCTGGCCCGCGGAGGTGCGACGTCGCGGCGTCTGGCAACAGTGGCCATCAGTATCGAGCTCGTCGGCGTGCTCATCGTGGGCGCCATGAGTGTGCTGTCTCCCAGTGTCTTCCAGCACCCAACGGTGTGGACCGGGTTCGGCAGTGGCTACGGGTTCGTGCCGCTGGTGTTGCCTTTCGTCGGCCTGTGGTGGTTACGGCATACACGCTGAGTCGTGATCAGGTCCAAGTCTCGGTCCTTTAAGCTGCGTGGTTGAGGCAGCACTGGTGTGGCACCTTTGCGCGCGCACCTGCGTCATCTGTGGCCACGGCAGCGCCATCATTCGACAGGGTCAACTGCCCGTCCACTCCCTCCAGGTCATTCAGTTCTGAAGAAACGTTGGGGGTCCGTCGTCTTTCGGCATGGTCTTGTCTGGGATGAACCGCACATCGTCACCATCGGTGAAGTAGCTGCTGCAGGCCCCGATTCATTTGCGGGTGAGGTAACCGAAAGCAAAGTCCCGGTAGGTTCGCTCTGAGGCAGGCGGTGCTCATTTGATGTCCGGTTCACGCATCGGTCAGGACAACCGACTGCCCTGCGCCCGTGCTGACTGAACTAGCCCTGGGGTCGGGATCGCCTGGATCAGGCTGCTGCCGGGTGGGCCAACTGTTGGTTGATGAAGGCGAGCAAGACGGTCATGTACGCGGCAGGATTGTGAGTGTAGGTGTCCATGTGGTCGTGGCCGGCGATCACATCCAGTCGGGATGAGCTGTTCGAGGACGCCGCGAAGAGCTGCTCGGCGTTAGCCACACTCAGCAAGGGATCCCCGCGTGCATGCAAGAAAAGGAATGCGCGGCCAGGTAATGACTGCACGATGTCCACCGGGCTAAGGGTTGGTAACACCCCGAAAGCCCGGGAGGCCTCGATGGCCGGGATGGCCAGTAGGCCTGGCAGGAGGGTGTAACGGGTGAGAGCGCCCATCATTGCGCTGGTGAGGTTCGCGAACGCGCTGTCAGCGACCAGTGCGCCTACCGCAGGCAGATGCGGTGCCGCTTCGATCACCGTGGCTGCACCCATGCTGTTGCCCAGGATGGTCATCTGGCCCGGTGCATATCCAAGGCTGATCATGTGGTCGTAGGCGCCGAGCAGATCACGGGGCTCGTGGTGGGCGAAGGTCTGGTTGGAGCCCATGCTCAGGCCCGATCCGCGCAGGTCGAACATCAGGACGTCGTAGCCGCGCGGCAGCAACTGGCGGGTCAGCGCGACGAAGTCGACATCCTCGCGGTTTCCCTGCCAACCGTGTACCAGAATGACGCTGCGGCCGGTGGGGTGGTCGGCGTGGAACAGCCACCCCGAGAGCCGAACGTGGTCCACCCTGCTGCGGAACGTCACGTCGAGGTGGTGACCGCGGATAGCGCTCGCCGGCACCGCGAACGACCCGTGCGAGCCCGCGACTGCCAACCGGGCACCCACCATGGAGGCCAGAAAGAAGAGGGACACCAGGAGCACGCTCACCGTGGTGAGTCGTCGGGACCAGCGACTACGCCGCGCTCTTGATGTCATCTCCTTTCATCGTGACACGGGCAAGCGGGTCTTGCGTGCCAGTTGCGCAATCCAGGCCAGCAGCGCGAGGAATCCGCTCAGGACCAAAGCCGACAGGATGATTACCGCAGGGCGCCCCCACCACCACTGCGCTGACGCGTCAGTGGAGTAGACGAAGTGGGCTCCGAGCCGGGCCAGCAGTGCGATGGCGACCAGATACGCGCTCATGTGCCACAGGTAGACCGGCATCGTCAGGTCGTTCGCCGCGCTCACGGCCCGCCAACGGTCCGAGTCCGCCAGGAGTGCCTCGGCCGGGCGCCGCAATACAAGCGCGACTCCCAGGAGAAACAGGCCATCGGCCACTAGCGAAAGCATGGGGCCATCGATGGACAGGACGGTCCAGCGTGGGTTGATGAGGCTACGGGGGTAGTACGGCAGACTCGAAAGGACGGCAAGGATGACCAAGCCCGTAGCCGCCATCGCCGCGCACGCCTTCACTGATAGCCGCTGGAGGCTGCCATCGGCGTAGAAGTAGCCCAGTTGGTGCGGGATCAGCCAGACCAGCAGCAGGTTGGCCGCCAATGGTGTGCCGCTGTCTCGGACAAAGGCTTGCGAGTCCGCAACCGCGACTCCCGCCAACATCACCAGCGGCACAGCGATCCCCCAGCGCCGATGGGCTGCCGCGGTCCAGGGGCTGAGAATCACGACCACCAGGTACACACCCAGGAACCACAGCGGCCCGAATGGGATGGTGTTGCCGATTGCCACATGGCGTAGCGGAGACCAGGAGCTCAGACCCACGGCGCGCATAAGCAGGTCGAGCCCGAGCCACACGCCTAAGAAGATGAAGGTGGGCCCGAGCAGTCGGCGTAGCCGCCTGGCCAAGAAGAGCCCGTTCGACTCGCCCCGGCGCAACGACTTCGTCAAGGAGACCCAGTTCGCGTAGCCGCCCGCAAAAAAGAACAGCGCCATCACGTCACCGATCCAGGTCAGTGGCCACAGGCCGGGAATCAGCGCGACGACGTTCTGGTCAACGACCTTGCCGTTGACCAGGGAGGGCATAACGCTCAGCCAGTGAAGCACCACCACCGTGACCATGGAGGTGACCCGGACAAGGTCAATGAAGCGGTCCCTGTCCGGTTCGGAAGCAACAACCTCCAACCGGCTGCCCTGCGCGCCTCGTCGCATGCCCCCAGTACACCCGAAGACACCCGCTGCGGGCTATCTCAGGCGTCGCGTCTGCGCAAACTGTTGGCCGCCACAACCAGGACGTTGACATCCTGGCGGCCATCAATGACCAGGTTTCCAACCGCCCACCCGCAGGCAACGTGTGCAGGTTCGCGCTTCACAGACAGGGCCAAGACTCCCAGGTCGCCGCGCGCGGCCGCGCCATGGGCTGGCGCGGTTCACTGCTGGTACTGCCAAACAGTGCCGGCCTTGTTATCACCCAACAGGATCGAACCCGCAGCCTTCCACCGACAGGCGGAACGGTTTCCTCCCGGCCCTCAACGGCCGGGTTTGACCCCAGGAGAAACCCGATGACTGCGTAACCGAAGAAGAGCCCTAGCCCGGTCCAAGGTGCCAACAATGTGGGGTCCGGGTGCGAGTGAGTGATCGCTCCCCCTGCATTGTTTGGCAGGTACTTGTCAATCGGGTCCGACCAGGACGTGGGCAGGATCCGACCAGGACGTGGGCAGGAACCGCACCAGGATCGGCATGACGAACAGCAGGGCGAACAAGGTCGAGATGCCGGCGGCGGTGTTGCGCAGCAGGGCCGACTCCGGCGTGTTGGGCCAGCCCGTGCTTTGGCAGACCCGGGCGATGCGCGGTCCGCGGCATGCTGCGGCAAGATGGCAACGTGCTAAACCCTCTGATGTCCGTGGCCACATCTGCTTCTCACACTCAGGATGCCTATACCGGTCTCCTCGCCGCCAAGGCCTTCGGTGTCGGTCGCGGTTTTGCTGTCCTGGTCGTGGTCTTCGTGTCGATGTTCGCCCTGACGGTTCTTGGTGGACATCTGCGCGCATCCCGGCAGCGCAAGGGCACGAGCAAACAGCTTTGACGCTCGTCAGCCAGAGCCTCCAACGAACGAAGGTGGGATCCAGGCCAGTCAACTCCACCGATGCCCTCCAGAGTGCGCCCGCGGTGGCGCCGTCTCGAGCCGGCCCGCTCGAAGTCTCCAGAACGGGGTAGCCAAAAGCGCCCCAGGCAGGCCGGTAGAACTGCCCGCCCGCCACGGTGGGATCTGTGGCGGCATGCAGCAGCGGCAGCGCCCCAGATGCCGATCCTCTGTTGAAGGGAAGGCCGACGCGGCTCAACCGGTTGCTGACGCCGTGTCCCTGGGTACCGAGATTCGTGTGGGCCACGCCCGGATGGGCCGTCACAGCGAAAGCTCCTGCACCCGCCTCAGCGAGACGTCGCTGCAACTCCAGGATGAAGAGCAGGTTGGCGAGCTTGCTCTGGTTGTAGACCTGCCAAGGGCCGTATCGGCGCCGCTCGAAGAGCAGATCGTCGATGACGAGGTTCCCGCCCCGGAGCGCCAACTCGAAATTGAAGCAATGCCGGCACCGGGAGTCGTAAGCATGGCCGGCAACAGAGGTGCCATCGGGGCAAAGTGACCAAGATGGTTGACTGCGAGCTGAGTCTCGAACCCGTCGACGGTACGGGACTTGTCAACGGCCATCAGCCCGGCATTGTTGACCAGCAGGTCCAGGTGGTGATGCTCGCCCCTGAAGTTGGCCGCAGAGACCTCGACCGTGGCAAGGTCAGCCAGGTCCAACTGCAGGGATTTCACATTGGCGGACGGGACCGAAGCCGTGATCGAGGCGACGGCCGACTCAGCCTTGCCGATGTTGCGGCAGGCCAGGACGACGGTGGCATCGGCAACTGCAAGTGCCAACGCGACCTGGTAGCCCAGGCCTGAGTTGGAGCCTGTCACTACCGCCACCCGATCCTTCTGATCCGGGATGTCGGCCGTGCTCCAGTGAACAGTCAAAGTTCTCCTCAGCTCGCGAGCAGAGGGAATGCCTTCGTCGTCGATGACACTGCCGGTGAAGGGGAGACGGCTGTATCGGCTGGGCTCGGTGAGCACCGCAGCCTTACGGCGGGAGCGCAACCTTGGCCCGCTCGAGACGGATCGCGTTGGCCAGCGTTTCGATGTCGTAGGTGCCGTGGTGGCGCCGCCCGTTGATGAAGAAGGTTGGAGTGCCCGAGACCCCGCTGAGATCGGCACTGTCTACGTCTTGGGCGACCCGAGCCGCGCCAGCATGACGGCGCAGATCAAAGGTGAACTGTGCGACGTCCAGGCCGAGCTGTCTGGCGTAATGGATGAGGTCCGGCGTGGACAGTGCACCCTGATGATCGAGCAGAAGGTCGTGCATTGCCCAGAAGGCACCCTGGCCTGCGGCCGCTTCTGCGGCCTCGGCGGCGAACTGGGCGTTGGCGTGCACATCCCGCAGCGGAAGGTGGCGCCACACATACCGGATGTCGCCGAAGTCGGCGAGCAGTTCGCGCACGATGGGCTCGGCCTGGCCACAGTAGGGGCACTCGAAGTCGGCGTACTCGACAAGGGTGATGGGTGCGTCGCTCGGACCCCGGATGTAGTCGCGATCTGGGTGCACCGGGTCAGCGAGGTCCACGATGGATTCCGCCGTGCCCAGCAGCGCGCGGGCCCGCAGCCTGAGTGGGAGTGCGGCGGTGACTCTGAACAGCACCCAAGTCAGCCCGGCTGCACCCAAAGCAGCTGTCAGGATGCCGAGCTTGGCTTCCTGCAGATCGCGTCCGTGGAAGGCCAGGGTGGCGATAAGCAGGCTCACGGTGAAGCCAATACCGGAAATGGTGCCGCCGCCGGCGACCGCCGCCCAGCCCACCGGTGGACGCAGCCGGCCAACGGTCACTCTGCTGACGATCCATGATCCCGCCAGGATGCCCAGGGGCTTGCCGAGAACGTAGGCGACGATGATGCCCAGGGTGATCGGCGACCGGTATGTCTGCGCTAACAGAGCTCCCTGTATGGGGATCCCCGCGTTGGCCAGCGCGAACAGCGGCACGATGACGTAGCTGGTCCAGGGGTGGAAAACGTCCTGGAGCCGTTCGTTGGGTGAGACGGCTTGCTGCAGACTCGCGCGGGCCGAGCGGGCGAGCTCTGGGGTGGGTTGCTCGCGGAAGTCCCGGAAGCTGTCGGTGGCGCGTTCGAGGTCTTCGCGCCCTGCCGGGCTGGCGTAGGTCAGCAGACCCATGCCAAGGCCGACCACGATGGGGTCGACCCCCGAGTGGTACATCGCGACCCAGGTGGCCATGCCGACAACCAGGTAGGCGGCCCCGTAGCGGAGGTGCAAACGGCTAAGCACCAAGATTGCGACAAACAGGGCCGTGGCCACCAGAAGTGCTGCGACGTTGATGTGACTGGAGTAAGCCGTGGCGATCACCAGCAGGGCGACGATGTCGTCGATGACCACCACGGTCAACAGGAAGGCGCGCAGTCGCTCGGGAAACCGCGGACCGATCAGAGCGAGCATCCCGAGCGCGAAGGCAGTGTCGGTTGACATGGCCACGCCCCAGCCCCGAGCCGAGGTCTGGCCGGCATTGACCCCCAGATATAGCAGGACTGCCATGGCCATGCCAGCGAGCCCGGCGGTGAAGGGCAGTATTGCGCGGTGTCGCTCACGCAGCTCGCCCATGTCGAACTCGCGGCGGGCTTCAAGTCCCACGACGAAGAAGAAGAACGCCATCAGAGCGTTGTTCACCCAGCCGAGAAGGTCCATCGTCACACCGAACTGACCGATCTGAACCGACAGAACGGTGTGCCACAGGCGCTGATAGGAGGCGCCGGCGATGTTCGCCCAGACCAGTGCCATCACGGTCGCGGCCAGTAGTACCGCTGCACTGCCGCTCTCAGTGCTCAGGAACCGGCTCAGCGGTGTCTCGCGACGCCAGGTCCAGTCGGTGTTACCAGAGTCAGAGTTTGCCGACGACGAGGGCGTTGGAGCCTGGGCCAAAGCGCTCTACCCTCACTCAATCGTGGCCGCGTGGTCGGCCACTTCGGTCTGCAGGCTGCGCGGCGTGCGGACGTAGCCGGTCGGCGGGGGCCGCTTCGGTAGCTTCAGCTTCGGCCGCTCCACCTGCTCATACGGGATGCTCGAGAGCAGGTGGGCGATCATGTTGATCCGGGCGCGTCGTTTGTCATCGCTTTCCACAACGAGCCAAGGCGACTCGGGAATGTCGGTGTGGACAAACATCTCGTCCTTGGCCCGCGAGTAGTCTTCCCAACGAGTCAGCGACTCCAGGTCCATTGGCGAGAGCTTCCACTGCCGCATCGGGTCCGTCACCCGGGAGCGAAACCGGCGTTCCTGCTCGCCATCGCTGACGGAGAACCAGTACTTACGCAAGATGATCCCATCCTCAACCAATAGCCGCTCGAAGATCGGGCACTGGTGCAGGAATCTCTGGTGCTCCTCGGCAGTGCAAAGACTCATGACCCACTCGACGCCGGCGCGGTTGTACCAACTGCGGTCGAAAAGCACAATCTCGCCGGCGGCAGGCAGGTGCTCGATGTACCGCTGGAAGTACCACTGTGTCTTCTGGCGTTCGGTGGGAATGGGCAAAGCCGCGATACGGGCCACGCGCGGGTTCAGGTACTGCGTGACCCTTTTGACGGTGCTGCCCTTACCTGCGGCGTCACGCCCCTCGAAAACCACGACCACCCGCTTACCCTCGGCCCGCACCCACTCCTGAAGGATGACAAGCTCGGCCTGCAGGCGTAGGAGTTCCTTCTCATAGACCTTTTTCTTCACCAGCGCCCAGCTCCTGTCATCTTCCGAGTTCAGTCCGGTAAATGCGGTTTCTATGTCACTCATCGGCACGTTACTACGACGACGCCTTCGCTTTCCTGTGCAAGCCCGAGACGTGGCGAGGTTCTTGGTTCTGTGGTTCGGAGGTCGAAGGTCATCTCACAAGCGGCTGCCCCGACAGGTCATTACTCGCGGACGCGCGGATAGGCACGCTTCAAAGGACGCGCAGATGGATCCGTGTGGCAGCTGAGCTCAACCACTGAGCTATCTGAGCAAAGTCGTTGCCCTAGTCGGGACGACAGGGTGCGCCCGGTCAAGGGGCCGGTCGTGTCACGGCTGGGCGCCATCAGTTCCACCCGGAGCGCGTACGAGCCCTTCTAGGCCATCGGCTCAGGAAAACGGGCCAGCGGAGCTGGCTCTGAGGTGGGAATCTGCGACGTATGCCCCAAACTGGCCTCATGTGGGCGATGATGCAATCGTGTTGCCTCCGCTGACTCCCGTGACCTTGCTGACGTCCTGGACGTTCGACCCTGTCGGTGTCGCGCTGGCCATGGCACTGACCATCCTGTACGCGCTCTGTATGGTCCGCGCACGACGCCTGGGCACGAAGTGGCACTGGCTGGCCAGCGTGATGTTCTTGGTCCTGGGGATCGGCTCATTGGCCTACGCCACCTGTGGTGCTCTTGCGGTGTACCGCTCGTCGTTGTTCTGGGTGGCTGCGATGCAAGCGGCCGTGCTCTCAGCCGTGACGCCCATGGGACTGGCGCTCGGGGACCCCATCACGTTGGCCGGACAAGCATTGGGCGAGAACGGTGCTCGCCGGCTGCGTCGTGCGCTTGCGGGACCCCTGCCCCGGATCCTGATGTTTCCGCTGGTGAGCTCGGTGGTGGCGGCCGGGTCGCTCATCCTCGCCTTCTTCACAAGTTACTTCACCGCCTCGGTGTCCAACACGTTGGTCCGTGACGTGCTCTATGTCCAGCTGATGGGCACGGGTCTGCTGGTCGTCCTGCCCCTGCTGGGTGAGGATATGTTGCCGCAGTGGTGTACCCATCCGGTGCGGGCACTGGTTGCGTTCGTCGATGGGCTACTTGATGCGATCCCGGGCATCTTGGTGATGACCGCCCCTGCACTGCTGGCGCCGGGTGTTGCGGGATTCACCAACAGGACGTGGGGGCCCGGGGCAGGGTTGGACCAGAAGCTCGCCGGAGCCGTCATGATCGCCGTGGCGGAGGTCGTGGGCCTTCCTTTGCTGGCAGCGGTCTTTGTGTCGTGGGTTCGCGCTGACGACGCTGATGCGCGTCGCGCCGATGCCTTCCTGGACGCACGTGCGGCAGAGTCCGTGGAGCCCTTACTCGATCGGCCGTGGTGGGAGACCGATCCCCGCTTCTCTGACCGAGGCCCTTAGTCGTCCCTCTGCTGGGAAAGTTCGAAAGTCCCTTACGGTCGCGGGTCAGTTAGCTGGTACCGAACGGCAGTTCGGCCAGACCGCGAGCTTCGTGAAGTATGAGTAACTCCTGACGTTCCATCGCAGAGCGGTGTGGGCTGCTGGACAGGCTTGGCCGGGGTGCGTCGAGCACAGCCCAGACGACCTTGCCGCCGTCGTCGGTGGGCATAACCCCGAACGCGCGTGAAAGACCGGCGACGACTGTGAGTCTTCGCCCGTGTAGGTGAAGGGACGAAGGCCGCTGACCAGGCAGCGCAGGACCGTGATCTCGGACCGTGAGCCGCAGGGCACCCAGGTTCCAGACCACAGAGAGGTTGATATCGGTGCCGGCATTGATTGACGAGCTGGCCACGAGCTCGCCGATCACCAGGCTGGCGTAGGGGATGACCCGACCCAGCTGCCAGCCCATCAGGGTGCCAGTGACGAACTCCCGTGACGCGCGTGGCGCAGTGGGGTGCGCCGTCAGTCGCAGCCACTGCACGGCCAGCGTGGGGGTTGCCAGCACCGCGGTGACCGCGGAGAAAAGTGAGGCGGTCACGATCAGGTGCTCACCCAGCGGCTGGGCGCGTAGTGCCTCGCGAACGTGGGGGTCCGGGCAGGCCACGGCCACCGGGATCCCGGGCCAGTCGCGAACATGACGCCCCGCCGTGGCCAGCACCGCCACCGCGCCCGGCTCGGTGCCCTCCAACACGTCCGATAAGTCGATGACGACGCCTCGGGGACCCTCTGCCAGAGCCAGCTGGACCGCACGGTCCAGCTCCTCGACGGCATCACCAAGGCGGCAGGCAACTTCGAGGATCGCTACCTGACGTATGGCGCGTGTTCGGACCAGTCCCTTGGTCGGCCGGGCCGCGTAGGGGGTTGCGAGTTCGGTCGGTAAGTCAGCTGGTGGCCGGGTTGGGAAAAGCACGACGCGATCGTCGAAGTCTGTGGAGAGGTCGGGCGAACTATTCGGTTGCTGCACCATGGCGAACTCGATTCGGTGGTCCCAGGACAAGGACACGAGCCACCGAGGTTCAGGAGTAGCGCGGGTAAGAAGCCGACGCCACCAAGGTCCAGAGGAACGCAGCACTAATGACGCTACACCTCCATTCCATCCGGACCTACTGACCTGTTCGGATGGCGGACTCGCTCAGACCTGCAGCCCCACGGCAACTATCGCTTCGGCGACAAGTCGCAGGCTGGCGTTGTTGTTACGAGCATGCCTGCGCATGAGCTGGTAGGCCTGGTCGATGGTGACCGCGTTCTTGTATGCGGTGATTCCCTTGGCTTGTTCGATGACGACCCGTGACTCCAACGCTTCCTGCAGCTGCTCGCTCAGCTGCTCCTGCTG
>PMJN01000370.1 GCA_003157445.1 Micrococcales bacterium | reverse complement strand
AGGGGCGGCACCTGAGCATCACGCTCGGGTGCCGCCCCTTCGCACGTCGCGGCGTGATCCCTGAGTTCATGCACCCGGCTATCTGGGGCCAGGGATTGTTTTGGGCTCCACTTTGCTAGTGCGCAGCCAGGCACGCGACAATGGCCGGGTGAGCGAAATCCCCCGCAGGGCCGCGATGCGCACGGTCAAGCTCGCCGCCTTGCCGTTGGGGCTTGCCGGCCGTACCGCGTGGGGTCTGGGAAAGCGGGTCGGTGGCAAGCCGGCTGAGCTTGTAGCCGCCGAAGTTCAGGCCCGAACAGCCGATCAGGTGTTCAAAGTCCTGGGTGAGCTCAAGGGCGGGGCGATGAAGTTCGGCCAGGCAATGTCAATCTTTGAGGCAGCCATGCCCGAGGAATTCGCCGGGCCCTACCGCGCGACGTTGACCAGGCTTCAAGATGCCGCACCGCCAATGCCCGCCTCGATCGTCCACGCTGTGCTGGTTGCCGAGCTCGGGCCGCGTTGGAGGCAGAAGTTCGTCTCTTTCGACGACAAGCCTGCCGCCGCCGCGTCGATCGGCCAGGTGCACCGTGCAGTCTGGAAGGACGGCCGAGACGTCGCAGTCAAGCTGCAGTATCCGGGCGCAGGCGAGGCACTCATCGGCGATCTCAACCAGGTGTCCAGGGTGGCTCGTCTGGCCGCCACCTGGATACCCGGACTCGAGATCAAGCCGATCCTGGACGAGCTGAAGAGCCGGGTGGCCGAGGAGCTGGACTACAGACTGGAAGCTAAGTCCCAGAAGGCTTTTGCCACGGCTTTCAAAGGTGATCCCGAATTCGCCATTCCCGAAGTCGTCTACCACAAGGGCAACGTCCTGGTCAGCGAGTGGCTGGACGGAACCCCCCTGTCGAAGATCATCGCAACTGGCTCCCAGCAAGCCCGCGACGCCGCAGCCACCCGGTACCTGGAGTTTCTGCTCGTAGGGCCCCAGAGAGTCGGGCTGCTTCATGCGGACCCTCATCCCGGCAACTTCCGGATGCTGGCCGACGGCCGGCTCGGAATCCTCGACTTCGGCGCGGTCAACCATTTGCCAGACGGCCTTCCGATCGAGATGGGTCAGCTGCTCACATTGGCGATGATGGGCGACGCCAAGGGCGCACTGGAGGGCCTGCGTCGACTAGGCTTCGTCAAGGCGTCAATCGACATCGACGCCGAAGAGCTGCTGACCTACCTGGCACAGTTCATGGAGCCGCTGAGGACCGATACCTTCACGTTCTCACGAGCCTGGTTACGCTCCATGACATTGCACCTCAACGATCCCCGGCGCCCCAATTTCATGCTTGGCCTCAAGCTGAACCTGCCGCCGTCGTACCTGTTGATCCACCGCGTGTGGCTTGGCGGGCTCGGCGTCCTGTGCCAGATCCAGGGTGAGGTGCCCGGCCGTGCCATCCTGAACCGCTGGCTTCCCGGCGCCGACCTGCCCCCCTTCGACGTCCTCCTGGCGCAGACCTGACCCAAAATCGCGGCTCCGCCGTGCCAAGCCTTGCAGACCTGACGTAAAATCGCGGCTCCGCCGTGCCAAACCTTCTAGCGACCGTTCGGGCCGTCTTGGCCAAACCTCATTGGGCGCGCTGGAGATAGCCGAACCGGGGTCCCCGACCAAACCTTGCGGCCGAGAAGACCTGCGCTCACCACCAGGTGAAGTGAGTTTGCCCTCAATGCTGCGCAGGTGCTCGCGACAGCAAAGGTCGCAGGTCCAGACCGGCCTACCTTCCTCGCGCCCCAGAGCCCAGGTGAGGCGAGCAACGAAGGCATCCTGCGGTAAGCGCCCGCACGTCGCGCAGAGCGGTAGGTCCATCTCCTGGCTCATCCACCCAGTCTGCGCCGCCCACCCGAATCCGGGCGGTATCTTGGACACGATGGCCACTTGTCTGATCGAGCACGCCACCTCGCGCCTGGTGCTGCGACAGTGGCGCCAGTGTGACCGGGCGCCCTTTGCGGCACTGAACGCGGACCCTTTGGTGATGGAGCAATTCCCGTCTCTGTTGAGCCCAGACCAGTCCGATGCCATGGTGAGTCGCTGCGCCGCACAGCTGGAACGGGACGGCCACGGCCTGTGGGCCGTCGAGATCAGGACCAGTGGCGAGTTCATCGGGTTTGTCGGTCTGGCCGTGCCCAGTTGGGAGGCGGCGTTTACTCCCTGCACCGAGATCGGCTGGCGCCTTGCCAGGCAAGCCTGGGGACACGGCTATGCGAGCGAGGCTGCCAACGCCGCACTGGCCACGGCTTTCGACCAGCTCGGACTGGACGAATTGGTCTCCTTCACCACAACCGGCAACGTGCGTTCGCAGCAGGTGATGCAACGAATCGGCTTGACCCGTGATGCATCCGAAGACTTTGACCACCCTCTGGTGGCTGACGGCCCGCTGCGTCGCCATGTGCTGTATCGACTCCGCAGAGCTGACTGGGAAATGCGAAGGCTGTTGCTGCCAAAGCCGGCAGGTTTGGCGTGAAGACCCGGCGCCGCCGCCAGGTCTGAGCACGAACCGCTGGGCGCCATCCCTGACTCCTGTCGATCTCAGAGCAGGTAGATGAAACCGGGGCCCTCGTCGCGCAAGGGTATGTCAAGACGCTCAAGGGCCGCGCTCCAGGAGCCGGTGACGCTGGGGTCCGATCGCTCAAAACCATGGTCAGCGGTGAGCATGAAGGTCACCTGGTCGGTGACCCCGAGCCCATCGAGGTGATCCAGGAACGACATCAGCCGCGAGTCGCAGTCACGCAGCGAGTCACGAGCGATGTCACTGCGCGGACCCCCGGCGTGATGTCCCGCGTCACTGACGACACTGGCCCACCACGTCAGGGTGGGCGCCGACTCCAGGCTCTCCCATAGCGCTCGCATCTGCTGCAGGCCAAGGTCGTCGACCTGGGTGCCCCATGAGTAGTAGGAGTCCCCGAGGTGCGCCCGGTCATGCAGATGGATCGAGGTGTTCGGATCCGGAAGCCGGCTACCTAGGCCGGCAGCCCCCGAGGCCATCCCGCTATCGCGAATGATCGTCATCGTGGAGTAGTCGGCGCCGCGATCGACGGCCTCGTTGACGCACGCAGTCCGCGGTCTGTCCCCCTGCACGTGCTCTGTGGCTGGGACGAGGTCGTTGACCATCTCGAACACGGTCCTGACAGCCGGTCGCAACCACTGCGCGCTGCGGTGCCAGGTTGCGGAGTCGTTGGCCACAACCTGCTCACCGGTCCCCCGGTCGTAGAAGACGTTGGCCATGACCCCGTGACGACCCGGCCCCAGGCCCGTCAGGATCGACGTGTGGTTGGTCAGGGTGAGGCTCGGGAACTGCGCCACCGCGCCACCGCGCAGCGCCACCCCATTCTGGATGAGCCGGGCGACTCCGGGCAGCTCGCCGGACTTGGCCAGGTGTAGGAGGTCCCCGCAGTGTGCGCCATCCCACAGGATGCCGATCACCTTGGGTTTCACCAATGGCTCATCGCCGAGATATTCCGTGAGCACGTGACCATCCAGCGGCTGGCCTGCGGCATCACGCAGGTCGGCGTCGCAGACACCAGCGGCTCTGGCCAGGGTGGGGCCGACGTCGACCAGCAGAGCGTGCGCGTCCACGATGCCTTCGGCGACAACACCCCGACCGGACAGCACTAAGGGCGCTCTGGACTGGATCACATCCAGGGAGCCATGTTCGCCCACATGGCCGCCTTGCTCGGGGAAGAAGTGGCCAGGTGTGTGCATCACCGCCACGTCAGGGCTGCGGGTCGGGTCGGCGAAGAGCGAGAGAATCCGAGACGCGGCATACGGGTAAGAGTTCTCCCACGAAGCTCGAGGTCCGGGGCTGGCGCACTCCAAGTCATAGGGCAGGAAGGCCATCGGATCCTCGCTGGCGATGGGATCCAACCCCTCATGGACCTCATGACGTCCGTCACGATGAAGCCGGACACGCCCAAGGTGGCTGGCTGCCATGGCCACCGGGCCGGCCGACGGATCGGCCACATCAACCTCGACCCAGACCACCAGATCAACAATGGAGGCCAGGTCGGGGCAGGTCAGCGCCCTGACGACGGACTCACGTCGCGCCGAGACCTGCGCGACGGAGAGGGTGCTCACAGCAGTCGACTCTATGCCCAGCCAAGCCCGGGCAAGGCCAACGACCTGTAGTCAGACAAGAGTTGGGCTTTCAGCGGCCTCGGCGGCACTGGCCCCACTCAGGATCGCCAGGACGTCCTCACCGTAGCGCTCGACCTTACGCGCACCGACCCCCGAAATCATGGCCAGCTCGCCCGGGTTCGCCGGACGCTTCTCTGCGATGGCGGTCAGCGTTGCGTCGGTGAAGACGACGTACGCCGGGACGCTGGCCTGAACTGCGACCGCGAGCCGCCAGCCACGCAACGCCTCGAACGTCGCCCCGTCATAGGTCGGCGGGCAGTCCTGGCAGCGGCCCACCTTCCGGGTCGCGCCGGTAACCAGATCCTTACCGCAGCCGCGGCACTTGGAGGGTTTGGCTGTCTTGGCTACCTTTGCCCCTTTATCCCGTGGGCCCTTCACGCGGGCCGATGATCGCGCCCCATCGCCGAGGATGCTGGCTGCTTCGTCAAGGAAGCGTGAGGGTCGCCGCCCGGCCCGACCGCCGGGATTGCGGGCCCCAGCCCAGGAAAGCCGCAGATCCCGCCTGGCGCGCGTCAGCCCGACGTACATCAGCCGGCGTTCCTCCTGGACGGCCTCGGGGCCTTCAGCCATGCTGATCGGGATCAGCCCGTCGCTGCAGCCGACCATGAACACGCAGTCCCACTCGAGCCCCTTGGCAGCGTGCAGCGAGGCCAAGGTGACGCCCTCGACCGTCGGGGCGTGCTGGGCGCTCGCGCGTTCGTCGAGCTCACGGACCACGTCGCTCAGCCGTGCCGACGGCTGAACAGCAACGAAGTTGTCGGTCAGCCCGACTAGAGCCTGCAGGGACTCCCAACGATCACGCATCGCCCCGCCGGAGGTCGGCGCCCGCTCAGTCCAGCCGGCTCCGGCGATGACGTCGCGGACCACCTCACCCAGCGGTTTGCTGCCGTCATCGCCTCTGGCCGCTCCACGCATCAGCAGGATCGCCGCGCGGACCTCCTTGCGGGCGAAGAACCGCTCCCCGCCGCGCACGAGGTAGGCAACCTGCGCGCCGGCGAGCGCGGACTCATAGGCCTCGGACTGGGCGTTGGTGCGAAAGAGGACGGCGATCTGGCTGGCCGGCGTGCCACGGGTCACCAGAGCCTTGATCGCGGCGGCCACACCGATCGCCTCAGCAGCGTCGTCGGAGTATGGCGTGAGGCTCGGCTTGGGGCCGTCCTGCCCCTGCGAGCGCAGTTGGAGAGGTTCGGTTCTGGCGACGCCGGGCTGCCCATGACCGACCCGCACCAAGATGTTGGCAAGGGCAACGATCTGTGGCGTGGACCGGTAGTTGCGCACCAGCTGAACCACCTGCGAGTGCGGGTACCGGCCCGGGAACTCCAGCAGGTGTCGGGGCGTGGCGCCGGTGAAGGAGTAGATGGTCTGGGCCGGGTCCCCGACCACGCACACATCGTCCCGTTCACCTACCCACAGGTCCAGCAGGCGTTGCTGCAGTGCGTTGACGTCCTGGTACTCGTCGACTACGAAGTGGCGGTACTGCGAACGCACGACCCGGGCGATGTCCTGGCGCTCGGCCAGGATGCCGACGGTTAGCAGCAGCACGTCCTCGAAGTCGATGACCCCGCGCTCGGCCTTGAGCTCTTCGTAGGTCTGCAGCACGCGAGCCATTGCGGTGGCGTCCAGGCCGGCCGGGTCACGGCCTGCACGATGTGCGGCGGCGGCATAAGTCTCGGGTGTGAGCATGCTGACCTTGGCCCACTCAACCTCGGCGGCAAGGTCACGCACGGCAACTCGGTCGAGCTGCAGGCGAAGTCGCGAGCCGGCCTCAGCGACCACTGCTGCCTTGTGAGGCAACACCTCTGGGGACGCGCCACCGATTGCCTGGGGCCAGAAGTAGTGGAGCTGTCGCAGGGCCGCTGCGTGAAACGTCCGGGTCTGAACTCCCGGAACACCGAGCTCGCGCAGCCGGGTGCGCATCTCGCCGGCCGCTCTTGCCGTAAATGTGACGGCGAGCACTCGCTGGGGCTGGTAGGCGCCACTGAGCACCCCGTAGGCAATGCGGTGCGTGATGGCCCGCGTCTTGCCGGTCCCTGCGCCGGCAAGGACACACATGGGCCCGCTCGGGCTGGCCGCCACTTGGCGTTGCTCAGGGTCCAGCGCATCGAGAATGTCGTCGGCGGTCAGGGTTCTGCTGGGTTGCTCGGGTGGCAGAGACATCGCTTCAGATCCTCTCAGACGCTGACGTCAGGTCCGTTCCGCAATAGCTGAATTCTCGCCTGTGAACTCTGATTCGTCACTGCTGGGCGCTCTGAGCCGTCAGCTGAGGGAAGGATTGAAGACTGGATGGGGTTGATCGGGTCAGATAAGACCCGACCTTTGAGGAGATCCTGTATGTCCCCGGCCCCCGCTCTGCCCTCCGCGGGCACCATCATCATGTTCAGCACGCCGTGGTGTGGTTACTGCCGTGGCCTCAAGACCGCGCTGGACCGTGAAGGGATCAGATACGCCGAGGTCGACATCGAGCAGCATCCCGGCGGAGCCGAATACGTCATGAGCATCAACGGTGGCAACCAGACCGTGCCGACCGTGGTGTTCGCGGACGGCACGACCGCCACCAACCCGTCGATGGCCGAGGTCCGGCGCCGAGTGGCCTGAGGCGGAACTGCTGGGCTTGTCCTAAACGGTGACGGCGTAATGCGGCCTGGCGAGGCCATACACGGCGTCGACGCGTAGCCTGGCGACCAACTGTCGGTCGGCCACCATTGCCGCACGGTAGTCGGCCCAGTCGGGATGGTCCTCCCCACGGATTGCACGGAAGACTTCGACGAGCTCCTCGACGGTCTCGTCATCGGGAGCCAACGCCACCGGGGAGAGCTCGACGGTTCCTTCAACCACGGCATACGTCCAGCCATCGGGGCTGCCCACAAAGATCGAGGCACGCGGATCGCGACGTAGGTTCGCAACGTTGCCCCGGCCTTCGACCAGCGAGATCCGGGCCAACGTGGTCGCAGGGTCGAGCGTGAAGTTGACAGTCGAGAGCTTGGGTCGACCGTCAACCTTGATGGTGGCCAAAGCGCCGATATTGCGCGTAGAGGTCAGCGCGAGAAGATTCGGGTCCACTGTCATTGCGCGCTCCCTTCCGCTGGTGGGTGCGGAGATCTGCGAGACTTCGTAACATCAACTTGATAAAGTTCTCAACATATTAGTTTATGGTTTCTTTAAGCAGCGTAACCATAGCATCAGTGATGCGCGTCGCAACGATTTTGGCAAGATCTCTAATTCGCCGAGTCGAGCGGCCCGCCATACCAGCGCTCAATCATTCGTCGGGCGATCGACACCGTCGGCGAGATGGCGAAACTTCCGGCCGCCACCATCTGGGCCAACTCCTGGCGAGTGACCCACACCGCCTCAGCGATCTCTTCCTGATCCAGGTGAAGAGCAGAGTCCACGGCACGCCCGGTGAAGCCCACCATCAACGAAGATGGGAACGGCCACGGCTGGCTGCCCAGATAGTGCACGTGTTCGACGACCACACCGACCTCTTCAAGAACCTCTCGCGCCACGGCCGCCTCAAGGGACTCCCCCGGCTCCACGAAGCCAGCCAGCACGGAGAGCCGGCCCTGTGGCCACTTCGGGCTTCGGGCAAGCAACAACCGGTCCGCGGCGTCGGTCACCGCCATGATCACGGCCGGGTCGGTGCGAGGGTAGTGCTCGGTGCCGTCCTTGGGGCAGCGGCGGATCCAGCCTGCCTGATCGGGCTCGGTGGCAGTGCCACACAGCGGACAGTGGGTGTGGACGGCGTGCCAGTTGGCCAGTCCCAGGACCGTGGCGAACATCCCTGCGTCCTGGTCCGAGAGCAGCACACCCACCTCGCGCAGCGAACGCCACGGCGCGGTCCCGGACGCGTCCTGGGCCTGCCCGACCACCCCCAGGTAGGCAGTGCCGTGCTGGTCCTGGCCCAGGAACACGACCAGCCTGAGCCCATCCTGCTCTTGGGGAGAACGCAGGAGCAGGGCGACGTCGCGACCAGACTCGAGGACCTGCGCCCGGCCTTCAACCAGCTCAAGGATCCGCGTCAACGGGTCCTTCAGCAGCAAAGGCAACAGGTCAGGGTCCCTGCGCCGCAGGCCGGCGCGGTCCAAGGTGCCACGGGCCAGGGACAGATCATGCAAAGTTTCGAAAGAACCGCTCACGCCTTCAAGAGTATGGCGCGCACTCGACATACGGTGTCAGAGTGACTCGTACTCCCCTTGCCCTGGCCGCCCTCGCCAGCGCTGCGGTGCCGGGACTCGACCCCACGACAGTCAAGGGCGTCGTGCACCGCCGCGGACATCAGTTTGAGGTTGCCTTCATCGAGGACACCCAACATCGCCGTTGGGTGATGCGGGCGCCGAGATCGGCCGCCGCCGGGGCGCAGATGGACGTCTCCATGTCTCTGCTCGGGCTGTTGTCACGTCGGCTGCCGTTCTCGGTGCCAACGCCCAGGGGATTTGTGGATCTCGGCGAAGGGTGCCAAGCCGCGGTCTACCCCTATATAGCCGGGCGGCCATTGAATTTCGCGCATCTGCCGGGCGGACCGGGAATTGCCGCTGAGCTGGGTCGGGCCCTGGCTGCGCTGCACAACGTGGACCTGGCACTGTGCGAAGAGGCCGGCCTTACCTCCTATGATCCCGATACCTATCGCACCCGCCGACTTGCAGACCTTGATAGGGCGGCTGCCACCGGGCACGTGCCGACCGAGTTGCTTTCCCGCTGGGAGCGCTGCCTGGAGGAGGTCTCGCTGTGGCGGTTCGCGCCGACCCCGACCCACGGCGACCTGGCCGGCGATGAGGTCCTGGCGGTCTTCGACGCGGACGATGCCGCCACCGGCCGTATCCGAGGGCTGACCGGTTGGCAGGACGCCAAGGTCGCTGACCCTGCCGATGACTTTGCGACCTTGGTCACCCAGGCGTCTCCGGAGGCTTTCGACTCCGTGCTGGAGGCCTACGCGCATGCCCGGACGGACCGGCCCGACAAGCACCTTGAACGCCGTGCCAGATTGGCTGGGGAGCTCAAGCTGGTGGCCGACCTGCTGACCGCGGTCGGGTCCGGGAACCCGAGCGCCATCCAGGCATGTGCTGACAGGCTGGGCGAGCTGAATGCCGAAACCCTCCTGGAGGAGGAGCTCGAGCCGGTGGTGCCGACCGCTCCAGCAACTCAAGTCCTGCCGACTGAACCTCCACCGGCTGAGCTCGGCAGCACCGCTGAGCTCACCAACGCTGCCGAGCACACCAACGCTGACTGAGCAGGCCCGGTTAAGTCGGGATCGACCCGAGCAATGTCGCGAGCTGCTCCTCGCCACTGCCTGCATAAACGGTCTCGCCTGTGCCTGCGTAGTAGAACGCCGCATCGACCTGGTCCAGAGGCAGCCCCCGGAGTCGGGCAAAGGCCAGGCGATAGGCCTCCAGTTGCAGGCCGCGCGCCCTGGCCTTGTCTCCTGACGGCTTGGCGCCGGTCTTCCAGTCGACCACGGTGAACCCACCCCCTGGGCGAGCGAAGACAGCATCGATGCGACCACGTATCGCCATCTGCGCCACGGTGGTCTCGATAGCGATCTCGATGGCTTCCGGGCTGCGCTGGGCCCACTGGCTGGCCAGGAAAAGCTCCTTCATCCGGGGCAGCTCCTGGTCGTCTGCAGGGTCCTGATCGGCGCTGCCTGGCAGGTCGAGCAGGTCGACGAACGCAGCCCGCGCGAAGTGTTGCTCCACCCAGGCGTGAAAGGCAGTGCCTCGACGGGCCGCCAGCGCCGGCGCAGCGGGCATCGGCCGGCGAAGATCGCGGGCGAATGCCTGCGGGTCAGCGGCAAGGGAGACAACCGCTGAGGCGGAAAGGTGACGAGGAACCCTGACCTCGATGTCCTGGCCGCGGGCCGCACCGTCGCGTTCGGCAAGCAGGATCGCAAGCTCGAGTTCGCGACCAACCTTTGGTGGCGCTTCCGGGCAGCCCCCGGCTGCCAGGTCCGCCATAGCGCCGACCACCTCCTGGACAGCATCGCCGAGGCGTGCGCGCCGGGCGGCCATCGGGTCCGCCGGCCAGATCGCGCTCACCGGCTGGCTGCGACGCGGGTTTGCGGGCTTGATGTCACCGGCCGGCTCAGGCAACAGTTCCCAGGGCAGGGGGGACAGACCGAGGCCGGGGTGATCAACTAGCTCGGTCAGGAACCGCGAGGTGATCCGCGGCGTTGTGGGGTCTGCCCAGACCGACGCAGTAAGCAGCAGCTCTCGCCGGGCACGGGTGAATGCGACGTAGGCGAGCCGACGCTCCTCGTCGATTCCATGCTCGCCCCCGACGCTGATGAAGTCACTGACCTCCTGTTTGAGGGCTTGGAGGTCCGGTGCCGACCGCCAGCGCAGCACCGGAAGACCATCGCAGTCGCCTCGCAGGTCATATGGGACCCCTGACAGCCCCCCGATCCATCCTTTGTCAGCTGGCGGACTCATCCTCCACTGGCCGTCCTTGAACGACGTGGTCGAGCTCGAGCGTGCTGGGAACGAACCCTCGACGAGTCCGGGGACGGCCACCACGTCCCACTCCAGTCCCTTGGCAGCGTGCACCGTGAGCACCTGCACGGCATCGGCGGACACCTCGACGTATCCCTTGTCCAGTCCGCGCTCCTGCGCCTGGGCAGCATCAAGCCAGGACAGGAAACCGCCCAGGGTGGGCCGATCGGCCGATATCGAGAAGCTGGCCGCCACCTGCGCGAACGCGTCCAGATGAGCGCGCGCCGTAGCCGGCGTGTGCTCTGGGCGGGACAGCACCTCAACGTCCAGGCCGAGAGCACGCTCGGCCTCCCCGGCAAGATCCGCCAGGGGCATGCCGGTCATCGAGCGCAGCGCCGCGATCGCCTCACGCAGCCCGTGCAGGCGCCTTAGTGCCACCGCCGAGATCCTGGAGCCGCCAAGGCCAGTCCAGCCCACCGACGGGAGCTCTTCGAGCGCCTCCACAATGCTGAGACGGTCGGCACTGTCCGGAGCCTGGTCGGTGACCTGTGGCCGGCCCTGGTGGGGCCTGGCCGCACGAGAGTGAGCCGTGTGACGGCGTTGCAGGACCCGGGACCAGACCCCAAGCCCTTCGAGATCCGCAGCGCCCAGCCGGCACCACGGCCCAGTCAGCAACCGCATCAGTTGGTCGCCGCGGGTGGGATCCTGAACAACCCAGAGTAGAGCCACGATGTCGGTGACCTCCGGCGTGCTGAGCAGACCGCCAAGGCCCACCACCTGCACGGGCAGCCCGGCCCGCTGCAGGGCTTCGATCACGGCATCGAACTGTGAGCGCTTGCGACACAACACCGCAGCCGAGACCCCGGTGGGACGGCCCTGCCCGTCCAGCCATCGGCGGGCGATCCAGCCAGCCAGGTGGGCGGCCTCGGTCTCTGTGGTCAGCAGCCGGGCCGCGCACACCCGCCCGGGGCCAGCCTCGGCGCGCGGCGCGAGCACCTGCACGTCCACGCTCGACTTGGCCCGCAGCGGAGCAGAGGTGATATTGGCTGCCACCAAGATGGCGTTGTCGTTGCGCCAGCTCGTGGACAGGGGCAGCACCTGCGCGTGGCCACAATCGTCGGCGAACTCAAGTGGGAAGCGGGTCAAC